>JACQWM010000063.1 GCA_016209275.1 Candidatus Omnitrophota bacterium | reverse complement strand
GCTCCGAGAAGAGTGCTGCCACGTGCTCATTCCGAACCCACCGTAAGAGCAAGTTCTGTTCAATCGCGGTCCGCAATGCCCCGCCGCAGTAGCGGCGGATGACCTGCGCCAGGCCTCGCATCTGCGCCGTGGAGATATCCCCGAGGCGCAGGCGGATCGTCACGACCACATACCCCTGCTGCTTTTGCGGCAGCACGTTGGTGAACTGCCACCGAGAAAATGTCCCGTTGACCCCGCCCTGAAGGGCGGGGTGAACCGACGGTGTCGGGGGCTGCTCTGCCACGTCGACGTTGTCCATGCCGGGATACGAATAGCTGGGTAGCTTGTCACGCTCGGCGAAGACTTCGTTGCGGAACGCCTCAGGCCCTAATCGCTTGACGACGAATTTGATCCTGGCTTGCGCCTTGTTCTTGCGGTCGCCGAGCCGATCATGCACGCGCACGACGGCCTCGCAGGTGCGCAGCAGCTCGCTCGTCGGGGTGAATGGCTCCAGCAAGATCGCCTGCATCGGAGCGGCACCCAATCCGCCGCCGACATAGAGCTTAAAGCCCGGAACGCGCTTGCCCTGCCATTCGCCAAACGCCGCCACCGCCCCGATGTCGTGGATCGCTGTCTTGGCATGATCCTGCGGGCAGCCTTCGAAGGCGATCTTGAATTTCCGCGGGAGCTTCTGGCTCGCCGGATTGCGCAGAAAATGCTTCGTGACCGCATCGGCATGCGGGGTGACATCAAAGAGTTCGGTCGGGCTCACCCCGGCATACGGGCAGGCCGTGACATTGCGCACGCTATTGCCGCAGGCTTCGCGCGTCGTGAGGCCCGCCGCTGCCATGCGCGCCATCGCCAGGGGAGCCTCTCTCGTCGGAATCCAGTAGAGCTGGAAGTCCTGGCGGGTCGTCACGTGGGCGATGCCCTTGGAGTACTGCTCGGCCACATCCGCTACCGCCTCGAGCTGCTCGGCGGTGAGGTGGCCTGAGGGAATCTTCACCCGCATCATGTGGATGTCTTTGGTGGCCCGGATGCCATAGGTGCCCATGTGCAGGCGGCGGGCCTTGAACTCATCCGGCGTGATCTGCCCGAGGAAATATTGCTCGACCAAAGCGCGGAATGCCAGAATTTCCTCGCGGCTCGCCTGCGGCGCTTCGCTCAAAAATTCCTCAACACGCTTATCCAGCAGATTCTCAGCCATCGCAACCCTCGCGCGTTGTCAGCATCATCATCGGCTCCCCCCACTGCTCCGGCTGCGTAAGTTTCCACGGCGCCGTCGAGCCATCCGGCCTAAAGCGCAGGCCGCCATCCCCCCCGAATAAGAGGAAGGCCACGCCATCGCCGGAATCATCCACCTTCTGGATCATCGCCGGACACCGGCGGCCATCCGCCATCCAGCCGGTGACCTCGAACCACTCCGGCACCCCGAGCGTTCGCTCAAGACGAATGCGACGCACCGGCTGCGGCGGTTCCAGCTCATGGAAGACGCGATCCGTCGCGTCGCAATTGGGGTTGTGGGGAATTTCGATGAGGCGCATAGCTCTGATTATTATAGCAAAAGCTATGCCGGGTGTCGTCGAGAAGCGTCGCGGGCGGGCTCGCGTTTGACGCGCTCATGAAGCCGCTCAAACGCTTCAGGATCCGCCGGGCGCAGGATCACGGGAAGCGCAAACGCCAGCCAACTGCCGGCCGCCGAAATCCAGCACGCCGCGGAGATCCCCACCAGGAGGAAAAAATGCGCCGGATCGTAGGGCGCCATCACCCGGGTGATGACCGCGCTGAGCACGCCGGCGGCCACCACCCGCAAGATCCACAGCGGCTGGCGCAGCCGATGCGGCTGACCCCCATGGCTGAGGACGACCATCGTCGCCACCGAAAAGACCATTAAGGTAAAACCGCCAATAAAGGTCACATGCAGCCAGCCCACGCGGTAGCGCGGCCACAACGCCGCCCCCCAGAGGCCGAGCACGAGCGCCCACAACGACGCCCACAGCAGCCGCACATACCCCTCGGCTATGCGCGGGGGAATCGGCGGCAGCAGAAACTGCGTGGTCCAGGCTAATTCCGCGGTGACGACGGCCGCGCGCAGCAGGTAGGCGAGCCGGACCGCTCCCTGCCCCTCGAGCCAAAAACTCCACAAGAGCCAGGCACCCGCGAAGAGATGCAGCAGCGCGCGCCGCAGCCGCAGCCGCTTAACCTGGCGCGCCGACGCCGTGGCCATCACTGACGCGAGCCCCCGCCCCATGAGGCGGGGTGCTAGAAAGCCGCCGACGCCGAGGATGACAGAGAGCACGAAGCCTTGCTGGACCATCTGACGTCCCGCGATGAGCGCGCTCGCCGGCAGCCGTCCGGCCTGCCCGCCGATGAGCAGCAGCGCACCCAGCACGCCGTGCACGATGGCGATGCCGACCCATACAAACTCCGTCGGCGGACCCGTGCTAGCCTTACGCTTGGCAAAGCGGCGCCCGGCAAAGACGGCCACTCCGACGAGGATGGCGATGAAACACCACTCGGCCGCCATCCAGCGGCCGAGGGAGAGGAGGATGGGTTGCGCCGCGGCGAGCGACAGGAGGACGAGCAGCTCAAGCGTCGTCGATGGCGTGGCGGCGGCGAAGCGCGGCAGGGCCGTCAGCAAGAATCCGACGATGATGCACGTCAGAAAGCCGCCGACTTGCATCCACGCATGGAAGAAGCCGGAAGCGGCCGCCGCAACACCGGTGGCATACCCCAGCCAATGGCCCACGCCGATGAGGCCGAGGAGGACGCCGAGAGGAAAGAAGAGGCGAAATGGTTCTCGTCGAACATCCTGCCAGCCGATCATGACGTGTCGTTGGGATGCGAAATGCGGACGTTAGGCCGCGCAGGCTGACGCCTGCGCTACGGAGGGACTATACGCGCAGCAGGGCTCTTCCGTCAAGTAGTTGCCGGTGGCGGCATAGGCGCGCGCGCGGCAGCCGCCGCAGACGCGTTTATACTCGCACGCGCCGCACTTGCCTCCCAAATCCTCAGGATCCCGCAGCGCCTCAAAAATTGCGGACTGATGCCAGATGTCGGAAAATGGCGTTCGCGTGATGTTGCCCGAGGAGAGCGGCAGGTAGCCGCACGGAAAGACCTCCCCGGTATGCGAGACGAAGCAAATACCCGTGCCCGCCAGGCAGCCTTTTGTCAGCGTCGAGAATTTCGAGAGCCGCTGGAGCTTGCCGATGCTGCGGGATTGCGCCAAGATCCGATAATATTGCGGCGCGCACGTCGCGCGCACAAAGATGCGCTGCTCCATCGCCCGCTCGAAGAGCCAATGCAGCACGGTCTCATATTGCTCGGACGCTAATTGCTGCTCCGCAGGGATCGTCAAGCCGCACCCCACCGGCACGAACATGAAGACGTGCCACGCTTCGACGCCGAGCTCGACGACCCGCTGATAGATCGCCTCCAATTCTTGGATATTGTGCAGGGTCACCGTCGTGTTGACCTGCAGGCCCATGCCGCGCGCGCGCAGCCGCTGAATCCCGCGCACCGCGCCGTCAAACGCTCCTTGCTGCTGGCGGAACGTATCGTGCGTGTTCGCCTGCGCCCCATCGAGGCTGATCGAGACGCGCTCAAATCCGCTGGCGATGATCCGATCCGCCGTGGCGTCATCGACCAGGGTGCCGTTGGTCGCCAGCGCAATCGGCAGCTCCCGGCTCTTGGCGTAGGCGGCCAGCTCGAAGAGATCTCTCCGCATCAGCGGCTCGCCGCCGGAGCACACGAGCACGGGGCGACCAACACCCAGCAAGCCATCAATGAGATGGCGCTTGACCTGCTCGGCGGTCATGTCCCGCCTGGAGAGCGCCTTGGCGACTTCCAGCCGCCGGCAGTGGCGGCATTCCAGATTGCAGCCGGTGGTGGTTTCCCAGAAGACCAGCCGAGGTATCACGGATTGACCCATTGAATTGGCGATGGGGGAACTATCCATTGCTGCCGCAGCCGTCTCATGTGCTCATTGACTTCATAAAACGTGGGCGGTTCATACGTCCACCCGGCTTTGAGGCGCTGATCTTCCTGGCGCAATTTGGACCAGACGAACCGCCCGGCGAGCGGTGCGACCAACCGGGCCTTCAGGCCCACCTCTCGTTTAATCTCATCCAATAACCCGGAGAGCTTGCGCACCAGCTCCGGGTTGTGCGCGCTGAACCACCGCCGCGCGGCCCAGAGGGTGGCGGGAAACGACACGGCCAGATCTCGCGCTTCCCACGTGAAGCGATTCCGGACCCGCACATCGGCATAATCTCGATAGCGCTTCCAGCCGGCCAGGACGGTCCGCGCGATGCGCAGCACGCTCGGGCCGTTGACCTCAAAATCCCGCCGGAACGCCTTCAAGATGAACTCGCTCTCCTGCCCCTGCTGGATATGCGGATGGAGGTGCCTGAAGATGGCCTGCCCGTGGATATCCCCCTCCTGATACGTGCTGGGGTCTTTCAGCGTTTGCTTGGCCGCATGCTCCGCATACAGGGCGGTGCCGGGAATCGGCGTGTAGAGCATGAACTGATGAAAATCAGTGCTGTGGCTGACGGCGTATTCGATGGCTTCGTCGATGTTCTCCGGGGTGTGCTCCTCCAGCCCGATGATGCTCGAGCCCAGCACGCGGATCCCATGCGTTTGCAGCGTGCGGACGAGCGTTGGGGTATCCACACCGCTCAGCTTCGCGTACTGGCTGTTCTTGCCTTCCAGCCCCATCCAGACCCACGAAATGCCTAAGCGCACCAGCTCTTCGATCTGGTACGATTGCACGACCCGGGCCGAGCTGAAAATATACAGCGACCAGGCCTTGCCGTGCTCTTCGATCAGCTCCAGCAGCCGCAAGGCGCGCTTGCGGTGCAGCAAGAAGTTTTCGTCCATGACGAAGAAGGAGCGCACGCCCATCTGCCGCTCGATGCCGCACATGACGTGGAAGAGCTCATCGCCGGTCTCGTAAAAATTGATGAACTTGCCCTTGCCGCCGAACATCGCGGAGGTGGCGCAAAAATTGCACCCCATCGGGCAGCCGACCGAGGGAATCAGGGTGGCCGCGGCTTCCCGCCCGCTGTTTTTCACATCCACACCCATCGTCCGGGTATTGATCGCGGAGGAAATCAGCGGATGGCGGATGGGCTGGTCGGCCGCCTCGCCGAGGAATTGGCGAAACCACCGCACCCCCTCCCCGGGCACGACATAATCCGCCTCGACGTCCTTGCGGAGCCCGGGTTTGTTCGCCACATGCCCTCCCACGACAATCGTGGCGGAGGGCAAATGCTTGCGCACGAGGCGGCACATCGCCTTGACTTTCTCGACATTCGGCATGATGGAGCTCACTCCGACGATGTCATAGGGGTAATGGCGCAGCTCGTCCACAAAACGATCCAGTGTTGGAAAATCCAGCACCGTGCAGGGGGCGCTGATGTTCGCCTGGATCAGCATAATGCCCCAGGAGCGGTGGAACATGCGCAAGGAAAACGGCCCCTCCGCGCGAGTCACCTGGTTCTGGTAGAGCTCCATCGGATTGAGCGCTCGGCTGCCATACGCGTCGTCCTTGGCGTACGGTCCGAAGACGCTGGTCAATAAGATCTTGGCGCGCGTGCCTAGCGGGTGAAGCGGTGGGGACATCATCGGGAAACCTCCGTGGCGTGCGTGACGTGTTCAAGCGTTTCATCATCCGTCAGATAACACGACGGGTCTTCCGCCCACGGATCGCCCGTGGCCTGCAGCGCTCGCACGCGGAATGCGCCGCCGCACATCTGTTTCCACTGGCAGGCTCCGCAACGGCCTTTGAGCAGCGGCAAGCGGTTGCGCAACCCGGCCAGCAGCGGGTCGTCATTGTCGGTCCAGATCTCGCTGAACGGCCGCTGCCGGACATTGCCGAGCGAATGGGTCTGCCAAAATTGATCCGGATGCACGAAGCCCTCGGCATCGATGTTGGCGATGCCGATCCCCGAGGAGTTCGCCCCGCCGCCGTTCCACTCGATGAGCCGGCGGGCGAGCTCCGCCCGTCCCGGGTCTTGCTGCAGCAGCCGCAGATAGAGGTAAACGCCGTCCGCATGATTATCGACGGTCAGCACCTCCACCTCCTGCCCGAGATTCTGCAGCGCGATCGTCCACGCAAAGATCTGATCGAGCGCCTCGCGCGTTTCCTCGTGGCTCAAATCATCTTTCGCGATCCGGCTGCCGCGCCCCGAATAGACCAGATGGTAAAAGCACACGCGATCGATGCCCTCGCGCTCCACCAGCTCGAAAATCTGCGGCAGCGCCTCGAAGTTGCGCCGCGTGAGTGTCAGCCGCAGCCCCACGCGCTGCCCAAGCGCCTTGAGGTTCCGCACCCCGGCGAGGGCGGCGTCAAACGCCCCGAGCTTGCCGCGGAACTGGTCATTCACCTTGCCCAGTCCGTCGAATGAAATGCCCACATATGTGAAGCCGGTCGCGACGATGCGCTCGGCCGCGGGCTGATCGATGAGCGTGCCGTTCGTGGAGAGCGTTAACCGCAATCCTTGGGCTCGCGCCGCCGACGCCAGCTCGAAAAAATGCGGGTGGTGCAATGGCTCGCCGCCGGACATGAGCAGGGCCGGAATCTGAAACCGGGCCAGATCCTCCAGCATCTGCCGGGCCTCATCGACCGTCAGCTCATTTGGATACTGGCGGTTTTCCGAATCGGTGTAGCAGTGCACGCAGTGGAGATTGCAGCGACGGCTCATCGTCCAGACGACGATCGGCCGGCGGCTCTGTGCTTCGCGAGGAGCTCCGTGCCCCTGCCCATAGCGCAAAGCATCGCTGCCGCTGGTGAGCCCGCAATACAGTTTGGTGATATTAATCATGTTGTGGCTCGCTGCTCCGTGGGGATGGGATTCGTGTACGGCCAGCCGCCGTCAGCGGTGGTAAAGGCGCACGGCAGCACGCCGCATGCTTCCTCTTTTTCCAAGCAGTTGACGATGCGCCACGTCCCGCCGGGAGGCCTCGTCATGATGGCCCACACTTCTTTTCCGAGCAGCGCGCACATCTTCGGCGCGTACTGACATTCCACCGTCTTCGCCCTCGCCATGTCCCCCTCTCCTTAGGCTCGCTGAACAAAAATTTCCCGGCCGGCTTCCGCATCAAGTGCCAGGTCGGTCTCGCCGATCCGAATCACCAGGGCCGGCTGCCGCTGGCGCACGGACACCGCGGCACCCGGGGCCACGCCGAGCGTGCTGAGCTGCCGCCAATAGCGATGGCGCGACGTGCGGACCGATTCCACCGTCGCCGTCTCACCAATCGGCAAGCATTCCAGTGGCACCTCCGACATTGGAGACAGTCCCCACAGGGACTCTCTCCGCGCTTGAGCCCGAGTTTGCCGACGCTGTTGCCATCGGCGCCACCACGTCACGAGGAGCGAGGCTTCCGGCCACTGATAGCCGCAATTCGCGCAGCACGTCAGGTCGCACCCCGAACTGAGCGGACACCGCGCGCACGCCGTCGTCTTCTGCTCCGGCCGTATCACATAGCCGCACAAGGGACACTGGATCATCCCACCCCCTAGCGCATCGCCGGAGGCGATTGCTCGGCCCAAGGGCCGAGCGGTGCCGCTGCGCGGCACAGCGCTAGGGGGTGATAGCATGAAAACGCTGGGTCGCTTGAACGCTGTCATACTGGCACCAACCGACAGGAGGTGCCGCGATGACATCCATCGCAGTGAACACGGTGATCGGGATGGACATTGG
>JACQWM010000062.1 GCA_016209275.1 Candidatus Omnitrophota bacterium | reverse complement strand
GACGAGTGAATTGGGCGCCGGCACGACGGTGACGCTCATGCTGCCTCGGCAATCGTCATCGTAGTCTGCTAAAATACATCGTTGCCATTTCGCGCCGGTGTAGCTCAGAGGTAGAGCAGCTGTTTCGTAAACAGCGGGTCGGAGGTTCGATTCCTCTCACCGGCTCGGTTCACCGGTTATGTAAAGGAGGCGTGGATGGCTGGAGCCGTGCAGGAATTCTCAGATGTGAACTTTGAGCAGGAAGTGACCAAATCCTCCACCCCGGTGCTGGTCGATCTCTGGGCCGCCTGGTGCGGCCCCTGCCGGATGATCGCGCCGATGGTGGAAGAGTTGGCCGGCACGTACCAGGGTAAAGTCAAAATGGGCAAGGTCAACGTCGATGATTTTCCCCAGCTGGCCGCGCAATTCGGGATCATGAACATTCCAACCCTGCTGCTCTTTAAGGGCGGCAAGGAAGTCGACCGCATCGTCGGCGTCGTGCCCAAAGAAGAGCTCGCCCGCCGCCTCAACCAGATCCTCTAGAGCGATATCAGATATGAAACGGCCGTTTCATATCTGATATCGCCTTGGATGGAGAGATGAGAACGCAGCCAGCACTTGCCGTGCTCTGCTCGGGGCAGGGAACAAACCTGCAAGCGATCCTGGATGCCACCCGCACCAAGCGCCTCAAGGCGCGCGTGGCCGTCGTCCTCAGCGATCGCGCGAATGTGAAAGCGTTAGCGCGGGCTGCGCGCGCCGGGGTGGAAGCGCATGTCGTCGATCCGAAGCGCTATTCATCGCGCGAAGCGTTTGAGAAGACGCTGATCACGTTGTGCGAGGCGCATCAGGTGCGGCTGGTCTGCCTCGCGGGGTTTATGCGGATTCTCTCGCCGGTCTTCGTGCGTCACTTCCGCAACCGCATCCTCAACATCCATCCAGCACTCTTGCCGGCGTTTCCAGGCGCGCACGCGGTGCGTGATGCGCTCGCTGCGGGTGTCAAAGTCACCGGCGTGACGGTGCACCTCGTCGATGAGCAGGTGGATCACGGCCCGATCCTGCTGCAGGAAGCGCTGACGATTCAACCGGACGAGTCCGAAACACGCGTCCTCACACGGCTGCACCAAATCGAACATCGCCTCTACCCGAAGGCGATCGCACTCCTCCTTACAGGCCGATTGAAGCAGTAGTGCAATTTGTCAGCGGCGGATTATCTTACCAGTCGCGAAGAAATCGCTTGATGCCATCGTGGTTGCCTGCGAGCAAAAACTCCACCGCATCGCGCCGTCGGTAGAACACCACGCGGTCACTCAGGCCCGCTCGGCACTCCCAGAGGTTTGGTCGAAGCTGCGTGAGTCCCAACCCCGCCGGCGCCTGACCAGTTTCGAAGGCTGCCACGAGCCGTTCCACGGTTTCCTGCACGCTGCGTTTTCGGGTGGCATCCAGCCGCGCAACACTGCGATCAAAGCGCGGGCTGCTTTGGTACTGCATGATTCACTAGAGCGATCGCACGTGCTTCAAAAACGCCTCGGCTGAAGGAAAGGCCTTCCCCCCTGGCGCCTTGGCCAGCTTGAGCAGCTTGCGCAGTTCTTCGGCGGTATACGGCTCTTCCTCGGGCACCAACGTGATCTTGGTCATGATAATCCGGTGAGTTTTTTCATCCACCACAAACCCGACTTGGTCCCCTTTCCCCCGCAGACCCAACAGTTCGCGCACCCGCTTCGGCAGGGTAATCTGGGCCTTGCTGCTTAAGGTGGCGGTCATCCATACGGCCATGTTCTGCTCCTTGCTGATCGCGCCACAGAGACTGTAAGATTTCCTTACAGTAAGGATACCATACTTTCACTATGCCGGCAAGGCCCTGGTCGCTTTACTCCCCGATGCCGGTGCATTGCTGCGAAGCCTCGGCGACGCAGAACACCCCGCGCGGGCAATATGATCTCGCAAGATCTGACCCCATCTTTCTTTCAGTTACCGAGCAACCGGTCAATGCGGGAAGTGATCGTGCCTTCCGGATCTTGCCGTTGGCGTTCCAGCGTTTCCAGGCGCGTTCGGGTTTCGGCGATCGCCGCATCCAGCGTCGCTAGCTCACCGTCCAGTTGCTCCCTGACGAGCGGCACGAGTTGTGCGCGCGCCGTCTCCTCGCTGATGCCGCCGTTGCGGAATTGGTCGATGATGGCTTCCATGCGCTGTTGAAGCGTGAGGGCTTGATGCACACGCTCGTACGTCGCCGGATCCCGGACCTTGAGCTCCTCAAGGACCTGCTCTGTTTGGGAGGGGTTGGCTTGGAGCACCGCCTTGACTGCATCGGCGCATCGGCCGACAGCGCCTTCAGACTCATCCGCCATGGCCGCATGAACCGGCACGGCGGTCGCGATGAGCACTCCCATCCATACGCCGCGTCGGTTCATTGGCAAATCATCAGGTAGGCGCCGCCCTGGCTGCCGCTGTACGTCCAGCCGCCTCCGCCGGCTTGCGGTGTCAGGGACCAGTTGCATGTCGATGACCAGCCGGCCGCCGGGATGTTGTGCCCCCCAATCAGATAGGGGCATCCGTTGGGAGCGACAATGACAGCGCAGCTCGCTCGTGTAAATCCTGGGAGCGGATTGATGGTGCCGCCGCTGACCGCGGCTCCGCTGCCCACTTTCACGCCGCCGCCTCCGCCAAACCGTTGCCAGGCCCCGCTTTGGAAAATCTTGGCTTCGTTATCCGTGGTATTGAAGTACATCGCTCCACTGCCCAAGGCGGGCGGGTCAGCCGGCAGGCCGCCTAATTGAAACTGTCCGTCCTGCACGACCGTATTGCCCTTGACCTGAAACCTGGCGGCTGCGTTGAGCGCATCCGTCCCGATCCCCACACTGCCGCCACCCGTGGCGAAGTACGAGCTGCTTGTGCTGCGCAGCTCTTGATACACCCCGCGGGGGGAGGGGTAGTAGGTGGTCAGCGTGATCTCCTCGGCGATCACGTAACCGGCGGTGGCGAGGAGCAACCCCACGAGCAGCCAAGCCTTCATCGTTGAACGTCCCATCCCTCGCCTCCTGCGTCTTCAGGCGATATCAGATATGAAATGCCCATTTCATATCTGATATCGAACTAAAAAGGCCGAGCCGCCTCATTCGGCAGCTCGGCGATCTCTTAACCGGACGGTAGCCCGGCCATCTTTCTTGAGACCCGTGGCTTTGCGCCCTCACGTCACCGTGAGTTTGCCTTTCTCGTCAGTCTACTTATTAGTATACCTCCGAACGCGGCGTACCGGCAAGGGAATTGCGGTATAATACCGGTCATGATCACCACGGACGAACTGGGCGCCATCACGGCGCTCTACAGCGCCTTGCCGGCGAAGGCGGCGTGGCTGCGCAAGCGGCTGGGCCGGCCGATCACGCTGGCCGAAAAAATCCTCATCGCCCACGCGGTGGATCCGGAGCGGCACGAATGGAAACGGGGTGCGAGCTACGTCACGCTGCAGCCGGACCGGGTGGCCATGCAGGATGCCACAGCACAGATGGCCATCCTCCAGTTCATGCAGGCGAAGCGCGACACGGTGGCCGTGCCGACGACGGTGCACTGCGACCATCTCATCCAGGCCCGCGTCGGAGTCGCCGACGACATGAAATACGCCTTGGAAGCTAATCAAGAGGTCTACGATTTTTTGCGGAGTGCTGCTGCGCGCTACGGCATGGGATTCTGGGAGCCGGGGGCCGGCATCATCCACCAGGTGGTGCTCGAAGAGTACGCGTTTCCCGGCGGGCTGCTGATCGGCACCGATTCCCACACGCCCAACGGCGGCGGTCTGGGGATGCTCGCGATTGGCGTCGGAGGCTCGGACGCCGCCGATGTGATGGCCGGGCTGCCATGGGAAGTGAAGCATCCGAAACTGATCGGTGTGCGCTTAACCGGCGCGCTCTCCGGCTGGACCTCGCCCAAAGACGTGATCCTGAAGCTGTGCGGCATCCTCACGACCAAAGGCGGCACCGACGCCATCATCGAGTTTTTCGGGCCCGGCACCGCCTCGATCAGTGCCACCGGCAAAGGCACGATCACCAACATGGGCGCAGAAATTGGCGCGACCACCTCGGTGTTCCCCTTCGATGAGCGCATGAGCGCGTACCTGCGGGCGACGAACCGGGCCGGGGTTGCCGAGCTGGCAGAGCAGCACGCCGCCGATCTTCGCGCCGATGCGCAAGTCCACGGCGACCCCAAGCGGTTTTTTGACCAGATCGTCGAGATCGATCTCGCAACGCTTGAGCCGCACATTGTCGGGCCGCGGCGGCCGGATCTGGCCCGGCCGATTTCACAATTAGCCAAAGATGTGGAACGCCACCAGTATCCGCCGCAGATCCGCGCGGCCCTCATCGGCAGCTGCACCAATTCTTCCTATGAGGATATCGGCCGAGCGGCAGCTGTTGCCGAGCAAGCGAAGCAGGCCGGCTTAACATCGCGGATCTATTTTCTGATCACGCCGGGATCAGATCAGATCCAGAACACCATCCGCCGGGATGGGCAGTTGAAGGCGCTCGAAGAAATCGGGGGCACCGTCTTAGCCAACGCCTGCGGTCCGTGCATCGGCCAGTGGAAGCGGGATGATGTAAAGCCGGGCGAGAGCAATTCGATTCTGACCTCGTTCAACCGCAATTTTCCCGGCCGCAACGACGGCACGATGGAGACGCTGTCCTTCATGGGCAGCCCGGAGATCGTCACCGCGATGAGCCTGGTCGGTGATTTGCGATTCAATCCTGTCACGGATCCGGTGACGGCTCCTGATGGGCGCACGATCATGCTGCAGCCGCCGGCGGCTCCAGAACTGCCATCGAAAGGTTTTGCGCCGGGGGCGGCCGGTTTCTTGCCGCCAAAGGCATTAACGGAGCGGAACGCCGTGCGCGTGCTCATTGCGCCACAGAGCGAGCGGTTGCAGGCGCTTCCGCCGTTCCCCGCCTGGGATGGAAAAGATTTTGATCAGCTTCCCATGCTCCTGAAAGTCAAAGGGCAATGCACGACGGACCATATTTCCCCAGCCGGCAAATGGCTGCGATTTCGAGGGCATCTGGATCGGATCAGCGACAACATGTTCACGGCGGCGGAAAACGTCTTCACCAATGAAGCCGGCACGGCGATCGATCAGCTCGACGGGCGCAAGAAGCCGATGGCGCAGGTCGCGCGCCACTACAAGGCCGAGGGGCTGGGCTGGGCGGCGGTCGGCGATGACAACTACGGCGAGGGCTCCAGCCGCGAGCATGCGGCGATGTCGCCGCGGTATCTTGGCTGCACGCTCGTCATTGCGAAAAGTTTCGCCCGGCTGCATCTCACGAATCTGAAAAAACAAGGCATCTTGCCGTGCACCTTCGTCAATCCCACCGATTGGGAGCACATCAAAGCCGACGACCGCATCAGCATCCACGGGTTGGCACAGCTCGCACCCAATAAGCTGTTGCAGGCGACCCTGCATCATCGCGATGGCTCCAGCCGGCCGCTGCCCTTGGCGCATTCGATGACCGAGGAGCAGATCCGCTGGTTCCGCGCCGGCGCCGCCCTGAATCTCCTCGCAAGCTAAGACGATATCAGATATCGAATTCGATATCTGATATCGTATGGAAAGATGGCTCAACCGAAAATCCTGGTCGTTGACGATGAGAAAAACATCGTCGAGGCCATCACCTACAATTTGCAGAAAGCAGGCTTCAGGACGCTGACAGCGGCTGACGGCAAGCGCGCGATCGAGCTGGCCCAGCGGGAGCTGCCGGATCTGATCACCTTGGATGTGATGCTGCCGGAGCATGACGGCTGGGAGGTCTGCCGCCTGCTGCGGCAGGATGCGCGCACGAAACGCATTCCCGTGATCATGCTGACGGTCAAAGGCGATGAGACCGACAAAATCGTCGGCTTAGAGCTCGGAGCCGACGACTACATGACCAAGCCCTTCAGCCCCAAAGAGCTCGTGGCGCGCGTGAAGGCGATTCTCCGACGCATCAAGGAGCCGGTGGCTCATGAGGCGGCGGCGATCGGCGAGTTGCATGTGGATTTTGGCCGGCATGTCGTCCGGCTGAAAGACAAGCCCGTGGAGCTGACGGCGAAAGAGTTTGAGCTGCTCAAAGCCCTCCTTGAAGCGAACGGCCGCGTGCTGTCCCGCGAATTCCTGCTGGATCGCGCGTGGGGGCTGGAGCAATCCCTGGAAATCGAAACGCGCACGGTCGATGTCCACGTCGGCCAGCTCCGCAAGAAATTGAAACAGGAAGCCAAGCGTCTCGTCACCGTGAAAAACGCCGGCTACCGATTCGACCGCTGATGGTTCGCCTCCAACGGCTGCTTGGCTATGCGCTGCTGCTCGCGACCCTCATCCTCCTTCTCAAAGCCCCGTTTCCGCTGCCCGTCCTGCTCATCCTGTGGGCGGGTGTCGCGCTCCTCTGGGGCGTGGTGATGATGCGGGCAGGGCAGGCAAGCACCCCACCTCCACTGCCGGCAGCCACCGAGGCGATCCAACAGCAGCTGCGGCAGCTCGAATCCCAGCGCCAGCAAGCGCAGGCGATCTTAGACAGCATGGGAGAGGGGGTGGTGGCACTCGATCGGGAAGGCCAGGTGTTGTGGCTGAATGGCTCTGCCCAGCGCCTCTTGGAGCTGACCCCTGATCAGGCGAAGGGCAAGCGGCTGACGGAGTTGCTCCGCCATCCTGAATTAGATGATGTGGTGAGAGAGGCCTTAACGCAGCAGCGGCCGGCCAGCCGCGAGATCCAAACGTTCGGCCCGCGCGAGCAAGCGATCCGATTCCAGGCCACCCCCTGCGAAGACCAGACCGCGGCGGCGGCCCTCGTGGTCGTGGCACAAGATGTCACCGAGATCCGTCGGTTGGAGGGTGTTCGGCGGGAGTTCGTGGCCAACGTGTCGCATGAGCTCAAAACTCCGCTGACCTCCATCAAGAGCCTGACCGAAACGCTGCTCACCGGCGCGTTGGAAGATGCGCAGAACAACCGGCGGTTCGTCACGATGATCGACCAAGATGCGACGCGGCTGACCCGCCTCATCGATGATTTGCTGGCGCTCTCGCAAATCGAATCCAAGGCCACACCGCTGAACCTCCAGCCGGTCAATCTCCGTGTGCTGATCGAATCGCTGCTGCCGATGTTCGCACAGCCGATGCAGGAGCGCCACATCACGATGGAGGTGTTGATTCCGGCGGATGCCCCGCAGGTGCAGGCGGATTCGGATCGCTTGCGGCAGGTGTTTGTGAACCTCATCGACAATGCGGTGAAATTCAACACGCCGAGCGGCCGCGTGTCGATTCGGGCGCAAATCTCCGAGGAGCAAATCCGCATCCTGGTCGAAGATACCGGTGCCGGCATCCCGGAGCAGGATCTGCCGAGAATTTTTGAGCGGTTCTACCGGGTCGATAAAGCCCGCTCGCGTGAGCTCGGCGGCACGGGGTTGGGACTTGCGATCGTCAAGCACTTGGTGGAATTGCACCACGGCACGGTCGACGTCCGCAGCCAGCCTGGGCAAGGCTCCACATTTACCGTGACACTTCCGCTTTCCTAAGTTTTACCTACTTTTTACCTGTCCCTCAAACGCTGCTGACATCCTGTTGCTAACCTTGGGGCACATGATGATGAGAGGAGGCGCCATGAGAAGACAAGGAGGACCATGGGCGGTCGTGGGGGCGTTGCTTGTCAGCATCCTGCCTGGTGTGGCGGAGGCGGTCAGCGAGGTGGATGTCTTGCTCAATAAGCTCATCGAAAAGGGCATCCTCACGCAGGCGGATGCCAGCGAGATCCGAAGCGAAGTCCAGCACACCAAAGAGGCCCGCAATGCCGAACTGGCGAAAGAGCTCGTGCCGGAGTCGGCGCGCAACTGGACGTGGAGCGGTGATCTCTTATTGCGCGAAGAATACCGCAACCGCACCGGCACCGGGCAGGATGTCAACCGGCAGCGCATCCGCTTCCGGTACGGGTTTGACGCGAAGGTCGCGGAGGGTCTCAACGTCGGCGCGAGGTTGACGACAGGCACGTCCACGGATCCCGGCTCTCCGAACCAAACCTTCAACACCTCCTTCAACCACAAAAACTTTTTCCTCGACCGCGCCTACGTCCAATACAGCCCTGAGGTGCCCTCCATCGATGAAGCTCGGTTGACCGGCGGCATGTTCGCCAATCCCTTCTGGACCGTAGGGCAGTTGATGTGGGATGAGGATCTCAGTTTTGATGGCGCGGCCGTGCATCTGGCCAAAACGCTGGGGCCGGTGACGGTGTTCACCAATGCAGGGGTGTTTCTGCTGCAATCGGACATCACCGAGGCGGCCAGCTTGTGGTCGGCGCAAGGCGGAGCCTCGTGGAAGCCGTTTGCCGACGCCGCTGAGGAGGCGGCCAAGCATCTGAAATTCACCGGGGCCTTGGCCTACCACGACTACAAGAATGTGACCAATCCCTTCTCGGAGTCGACGGCGCTGACGACGGCCGGCGGGTTGAGAGGCAACAGCGACGGCTTGCAAGATCTGAATCTCTTGAACTCCACCGTCGAAGTCGTGAGCCAGCGCGCCCAGATCCCCTTCGGCGTCTTCGGCGACTGGGTCCACAATACCCCCTCCGCGTCCTCCAACCACGGGTTTCAGATCGGCGTGAAGGCCGGCCAGGCGCGCGTGCCGTTTGACTTGCGCAAAGGCTGGGAAGGCGGCTACTACTTTGAGCGGCTGCCGCCAGACGCGACGTTTGGAGCCTTCACCGATTCCGATTTCGGCAATGGCGGCACGAATCACACCGGCCATGTCTATTGGCTGAAGCTTGCGGTGCTGAAAAACTCGGCGGTCCAATTGAAGTTTTACGACACGCAGGAACTGAAGGGCGCGAAGAATCATGCGGAAACATTCCGCACGGATTGGATCACCAAGTTCTAACTGGCCAAGGAGCGCGGCATGCGATACGGGTGGGGAAGGTGTTTGACGGCGGTGAGCATCGCGTTGGGTGTTGGCGCGGCGGCCGCGGCCGAGGAGCTCACCGGCAGCTTGCAGATCAAGGGCTCGGATACGATGGTCAACCTCGCCCAGGCGTGGGCCGAGGAGTTTATGGCCATCCATCCGCAGGTGACCGTGGCGGTGACGGGCGGCGGATCCGGCACCGGCGTCGCGGCCTTGATTGGGGGCACGTGCGATCTGGCGGCCACCTCTCGGAAGATGTCGCCAAAAGAAATCACCAAGGCTACGGCCAAAGGGGTGGCGCCGAAGGAATGGATCGCGGCCTTAGATGGCATCGCGGTCGTCGTGCATCCAAGCAACCCGGTGAAGCGACTCACCATTGAGCAATTGGCCGGGATTTTTACCGGGACGATCCGCAACTGGAAAGACGTCGGCGGCGACGACGCGGGCATCCTCCTGCTGTCCCGAGAGGTCAATTCGGGAACGCATGTCTTTTTCAAGGAGCATGTGCTGGGCAAGGATGCCTCTGGCCATGACCGGGAATTCTCCCAAGAGGCGCTGCTGTTGCCGTCCTCTCAGGCCATTGCGGATGAAGTCGCGGCCAATGCGACGGCGATCGGCTATTACGGCATGGGATACGCCAATCCTCAGAATGCCGTCGTGGGTGTCGGAACAAGCGCTGCCGGGCCGTTTGTTGCCCCATCTGAAGCGTCCGTGCGATCCGGAGCCTACCCGATTGCGCGGCCGCTGCTCTTCTATACCCGCGGCGGGCCCGAGGGGTTGGCGAAGGCGTTTCTCGACTATGTCCTCTCGCCCGAGGGGCAGGCCGTCGTGCGTCGCATCGACTTCGTGCCGATCGCACCCGCCTCATGACGCCGCGGCCGTGGCAGGAACGCGTGATCGAGGGCTTGATCCACCTCTGCGGCATTTCCTCGATCGTCATTGTCGCCCTCATCTTTCTCTTTCTCATGAAAGAGGGGATCGCGCTGTTTCGCACGGAGTCGGTGGCCGCGTTCCTGGCCGGCGACCGATGGTATCCGATTTCCGATCCTCCGCGCTTCGGGATCCTGCCGCTCATTCTCGGCTCGTGCGTGGTGACCGTCGGGGCGATTGCGCTGTCGGTGCCCTTCGGCATCGCGGCCGCCCTGCTGGTCTCGGAGATCGCCAAGGGGTGGGTGAAAGAGACCTTAAAGGCCGGCATTGAGCTGTTGGCGGCGATTCCGAGCGTCGTGTTGGGGTTCATCGGCATGGCGCTGCTCGCCCCCGTCATCAAAGACGTGTTTCATTTGCCCACCGGGCTCACCGCGCTCACCGGGTCGCTGACGCTCGCGCTGATGGCGATGCCGACGATCGTCAGCATCACCGAAGATGCGCTGGCGGCCGTGCCACGCGGCTATCGCGAGGCAGCGCTGGCCTTGGGAGCCACGCGCTGGCAAATGATGCACCGCGTGCTGCTGCCGGCGGCGCGGTCCGGCATCTTCGCCGCGACGATGCTGGGCATCGGCCGCGTCATTGGTGAGACGATGGCGGTGATGATGGTGACCGGAAATGCTGCCGTGATTCCCCATACGTTATTGCGGCCGGTGCGCACCATGACGGCCACCATTGCGGCTGAAATGGGCGAGACGGTGCGCGGCTCGGAGCATTATGCCGCGCTCTTTGCGATCGGGATCGTGCTGTTTATCATTTCATTTATCATCAATGTGCTCGCCGACCTCTTTCTCCATCGGGAGGACTGATGGCGGAGCCGTGGCGTCGGGCAATGGAGGTTCAGCGGCTGGCCTTCAGCCTCCTGTTTGCGACGACAGTGCTCATCGTCCTGCCGGTGGCGATCATCATCGGGATGATCATGTGGCATGGCGCGGGAGCCCTCTCCTGGTCGTTCCTCACGACGATGCCCACGCAGGGCATGCGCGCCGGCGGCATTTTTCCGGCGATTATTGGCACGCTGGAGTTGGTGGGTCTGACGATTATCTTTGCGTTGCCCATGGGGGTCCTCGCGGCGATTTATCTCAACGAATACGCGGCAAATAATTGGCTCACGCGCCTTGTGCGGTTGGCCATCATCAACCTGGCTGGCGTTCCCTCTGTGGTCTATGGACTCTTCGGCTTAGGGCTGTTTGTGGTCTTCTGCCGATTTGGAACATCCCTGCTGTCGGGCGCGCTGACCCTGGCCATCATGATTTTGCCCGTCATCATCACCGCGACGGAAGAGGCGTTGCGCAGCGTGCCGCAAAGTTTTCGCGAAGTCAGCCTCTCGCTCGGGGCCAGCCGCTGGCAAACGATCCGCCATGCGGTGTTGCCCAATGCGGTTCCCGGCATCATGACAGGGACGATTCTTGGCATCGGCCGAGCCGCGGGCGAAACGGCTCCAATCCTGTTTACCGTCGCGGCATTTTACTTGCCGCGCCTGCCCCGGTCGATTTTTGATCAAGCCATGGCGCTGCCGTATCACCTCTATGTGATCTCAACGCAAATTCCGAACATCCCGATCATGCAGCGCTATGGCACGGCGCTGGTCTTGCTCATGCTCGTGTTGTCATTGAATATGTTGGCGATTGTGCTGCGGATTCACTTCCGCCGGAAGCGCCAATGGTGAACCCGACGAAAATTTCTGCGCACGAGTGGTCGGTCTGGTATGGGCCGATTCATGCGCTGAAGTCGGTGACGCTGGACATTCACCCGCACGAGATTCTCGGCGTCATCGGCCCGGCGAATAGCGGCAAGACCTCGTTCTTACGCAGCCTGAATCGCATGAACGAACTGAACCCCGTCTTTCGCTATCAAGGCCGGATGTCATTGGAGGGAAAGGATCTGTACCGCGATCTTGACAGTCAATCCGTCCGTCGGCGGGTCGGCATTGTGTTTGCGCTGCCGCTGCCGCTGCCGATGTCCATTGAGGAGAATGTGACGTACGGGCCCCGGCTGCGCGGGACGCACAGCCGCAGCGATTTGGCCGCGCTTGCCGAGCGCAGCCTGAAGGCGGCGTCGCTGTGGGATGAAGTGAAGGATCGGCTGAAGCGTCCGGCGATGAAACTCTCCGGCGGCCAGCAGCAGCGGCTGTGCATCGCCCGCACGCTGGCGATGGAGCCCGAGGTGATCCTCTTCGATGAGCCATGCTCAGGACTCGATCCGATCTCGACGGCCAAAGTGGAAGAGACGATGGTGCAGCTCAAGGCCCAGTATACGATCGTGCTGGTGACCAACAATACCAAACAGGCTGCGCGGGTCTCCGATCGGGTGGCGTTTTTCTTGGGCGGGGAGCTCATTGAGCTGGATCGGACGGATCTCATGTTCACCGCCCCGCATGATCAGCGCACGAACGACTACATCACCGGGCGCTTCGGCTAACATGGAGCCGAAGATGCTGGTGGAGGGGCTGGATCTGTTTTATGATGATTTCCACGCCCTCAAAGGCGTGCGGATGGCCATTGCGCCGAGGCAGGTCACCGCCATGATCGGCCCATCAGGCTGCGGCAAGTCGTCGCTGCTCCGGTGCCTCAACCGGATGAATGAGCTCATCGACAGCGCGCGGGTGACCGGCCGCATCTTGCTGGACGGCCAGGACATCATGGACTCCGCGGTGTCGCTCGTCAGCCTGCGCAAGCGCGTGGGCATGGTGTTTCAGCGGCCGAATCCGTTTCCGCTGTCGGTGTTTGAAAATATCGCCTTCGGCCTGCGCATTCATGGATTGGCGAATGGCCGCGGGATTGAGCAGGTCGTCGAACGCAGCCTGCAGTCCGTGGCGCTTTGGCATGAGTTGAAAGATCGCTTGCGCACCTCCGCCCTGCGGTTGTCCTTGGAGCAGCAGCAGCGGTTGTGCATTGCGCGTCTGCTGGCCGTCACCCCGGAAGTGCTCTTGATGGATGAGCCGTGCTCAGCGCTGGATCCTGTGGCGACGGCGCGCGTGGAAGAGCTCATCCATGAGCTGAAAGCCCGCTACACGATTGTCATCGTGACGCATAATATGCAGCAGGCGGCTCGCGTGTCGGACATGGCGGGGTTTTTGCTCCTCGGGGAGCTGATTGAATTCGGACGAACCGAGCAGATGTTTACGGCCCCGCATGATCAGCGCACCGAAGACTACATCACCGGGCGATTTGGATGAAACCATTTGGAATGTGGTGCTGAGCGATGAATAGTCATGGATCGCCCTGATGAGAATCGGCGTGATTGATGTGGGCACCAATGCCATCCATCTGGTGGTGGCCGAACGCACCGGGCGGCAGGTGCGGATGCTGAAGCATGAGCAGGCCTTGGTTCGTCTCGGCGACGGAGGGCTGGTGCGCAATCGATTGACGATGGCGGCTCAGTCGCGGGCGCTGGCGGTGTTGCAACGCTATGCCAAGCGGCTTGCGCGCGATCGCGTGGCCCGCATTGACGCC
Source organism: Candidatus Omnitrophota bacterium (assembly GCA_016209275.1). Taxonomy (NCBI): domain Bacteria; kingdom Pseudomonadati; phylum Candidatus Omnitrophota; species Candidatus Omnitrophota bacterium. The sequence goes on along the minus strand of JACQWM010000062.1, from coordinate 20,300 downwards.
GTGGCCACCAGCGCCGTCCGCGACGCCTCCAATGGCCGCGCTTTTGTGCGCGTCGTTCGGCGGCGATGCGGCATTCCGTTGCGCATCATTTCCGGCGAAGAGGAGGCGCGGCTGATTTTCCGCGGAGCGATGTTCCTGAATCGATTCCGCGGGCAGGCGCTCATGGTGACGATCGGCGGCGGCAGCGCGCAAGTCATGTGCGGGTCGGCGCGTCGGCTGGCCGCAGCGTCGAGCGTGCCGCTCGGCAGCAGCCGCCTGACCCAACGCTTTCTTGCGCACGATCCGGCTCAGGCAGAGGACGTGGAGGCGTTGGCGCGGCATGTTCGGCAGCGCTGGGCCGGGCTGCGCCGCTCGCCGTGCCGGAGGAGGTGGCGCGAAGCCCTCGGCAGCTCAGGATTGATCCGCCAAGTGATCATCGCCGTGAGGCGGTCTTCGGATCGGCCGATGACGCACGCGTCATTGCAGCGCTTTTCGGCTTGGCTGAGCCGGTCGACAGCCGCGCAGCGCCGTCGGATTCCGGGCATCGACCCGCGGCGCCAGGACCTCTTGCTGGCCACCAGCGTCACCCTCCTGGCGTGGATGCAGCGCTGGGGCGTTGGGCGCTTGCGGTTTGCGCCGGGATCATTGCGTGAAGGGTTGCTCATTCGATAGACTGAAGGGGGAGGTGAGAGCCATGCAACGGCACGTGGATGTCGAACTGCAACGGTTGAAGGATGAGTTGGTGCGCATGGCCGGGTTGGCCGAGGCGGCGATCGGGCTGTCGGTGAAGGCGCTGGTCAAGCGCGACGCGGACATGGCACGGCAGGTGATCGCCTCGGATGGCGCGATCAATCAGCTGGAAATCGAGATTGACGAGCTGTGCCTGCGCACGATGGCGCTCTACCAGCCGGAGGCGAAGGATCTGCGGTTTATCGCCATGGCGTTGAAAATTAATAATGATTTGGAGCGCATGGGCGATCAGGCGGTCAACATCGCCGAGCGGACGCTGGAGCTCTTGAAAGAGCCGCTGCTCAAGCCCCTCATCGATATCCCGCGCATGGCCGAGGTGGCCCAGCAGATGGTGAAAGACAGCCTGGATGCGTTCGTCCGGCAGGACGCGGCGCTCGCCCAATCGGTCTGCGAGCGCGACGACGAGGTGGATCAGTATGACGATCAAATCTTCCGTGAGTTGCTGACCTACATGATGGAGGATCCCAAAGCCATCACGCGTTCGGTGAATCTCATTCTCGTCTCCCGGCATATCGAACGCATCGCCGACCACGCCACCAATGTGGCCGAAGACGTGATCTACATGGCGCAGGGCAAGAACATCAAGCACCATGCCCAAGACCGCACCCCTGCCTAGGAAGCTTGTTGACGAATTGCCGACGGCACGGTAGCATTGTCCCACGATCCGATGCCTGACCTTCCGAAGCCCAGCGCTCCCAACCCAGGGCCCTCAGCGTCCTTCTCGCGCCGTGTCGGCCTGGCCATCCGCCGCTACTTCATCACCGGACTCGCGACGTTATTCCCCGTGGCGGTGACCGCGTGGGTCGTGAAAATCATCTTCAGATTTTCCGACCAATTCTTAGGACAGTATCTCCCGTATGCGATCCCCGGGCTTGGCCTCTTGGTCACCCTCCTGATCATTCTGCTGGTGGGCGTGCTCTCCGTTCACGTCGTGGGGCGCGTCATCTTCCACACCCTTGAGGCCTGGCTCGTGCGGCTGCCGATCATCAAGAAAATCTATCCGGCGGCCAAACAGCTCGCGCAATTCCTCTTCAAAGAGGAAGGCAAGGGGCAGGCGGCCTTCCGCCATGTCGTCTTGGTGGAGTGGCCCAGGCTCGGCTCGTTTTCCATCGCCTTCGTCACCAATGAGACCACCACGTCTGTCACCGGGGCGCCGGAGACGCTGGTGACCGTGCTGATCCCGACACCCCCCTCGCCCGTGACCGGCCCCATCATCTTTCTCCGCGAGAAAGACGTGATTCCCCTGACCATGTCCGTGGAAGACGCGATGAAGCTGATCTTGTCCGGCGGTGTCGTCGCCCCCCCTCTTGAATCGAGCCGGAAATCCGCACCGTAGCGAAGGCATCGTGATGGCGTCGTTATTCTCCTATTCGGTGATCGCCGATCCCAATTTCACCTTCTGGGAGCGGATCGCGCTGTTCGTGGTGCTGCTGGTGGCGGTGGCTGGCTTGCTCTACGCCGGCCTGCTCGTCGGGCAGATGCTCAGCAAAGATCAGGGGACCGAGGCGATGAAGCGCATCAGCGGCGCGATCCGCCTGGGGGCGAATGCGTATCTGCAGCGCCAATTCAAGGCGATTGCGCTGCTGATCTTGGTCTTGACGGGGCTGCTGTACTTCACCGCCGGGGAGACCTCGATCGCCGTCGGCCGCGCCTGCGCGTTTTTGATGGGCTCAATTTTTTCTGCGACTGTAGGTTTCATCGGCATGAACATGGCGGTGCAGGGCAACGTGCGCGTGGCCGCGGCCGCTCGCACCAGCTTTGCCGAGGCGCTGAAGATCGCGTATCGCACCGGCACGATCACCGGCATGCTCACCGACGGGCTTGGGCTGCTGGGCGGCACGTTGATCTTCATGGTCTATGGCGAGAAGGCGTACGAGGTGCTCCTCGGTTTTGGCTTTGGCGGCACGCTGCTGGCGTTGTTCATGCGCGTGGGCGGCGGGATCTACACCAAGGCGGCTGATGTCGGGGCGGATCTTGTCGGGAAGCTTGAGCATAACATCCCGGAGGATGATCCCCGCAACGCGGCAACCATTGCTGATAACGTGGGCGATAACGTCGGCGACTGTGCTGGCATGGCCGCGGATATTTTCGAATCATATGAGGTCACCATCGTTTCAGCCATGATCCTCGGCTGGGCATCCTTCGGCCATAAGGGCGTGATCTTTCCGCTGCTGGTCCGCGCCATCGGCGTCGTCAGCTCCATTATCGGCACCTACCTGGTGCGGACGACGGAAGAAGCCCGGGCCGCCATGAAGGCCATCCACACCGGCTTTGCAGTGTCGGCCGCGGTCTCGATCATCGGTTTTTGCGTCGTCGGCTTCTACTATTTGCGTTTTCCTGAGGCCGTAGCGCTGCCGGGATGGATCAGTTTCGGAGTGGCTGGTTTGGATATGCGGCCGGTGTGGACCACATTGATCGGGATCTTGCTGGCGATTGCCATCAACTATTTGACGGATTACTTCACCGCACCGGAAAAGCCACCGGTGCAATCCGTGGCGCGCTCCACCCAGACCGGCCATGCCACGACGATCATCACCGGTATTTCGGTTGGCTATGAAAGCAGCGTGTGGTCGATTCTCGTCATTGCGCTGGCGGTCTTCGCATCCTTCCTCATCTATGCCGGGACGAATCCCACGTACATTGCCTACGGGGTCGCGATGTGCGGCATCGGGATGCTGACCTTAACCGGCAACAATATTTCGATGGACGTCTTCGGGCCGGTGGCGGATAACGCCAACGGCATCGGCGAAATGGCGCATCTGGATAAAAAGGCTCGGCAAACCCTGGCCGATCTGGATGCGTGCGGCAACACGACGAAAGCCATCACGAAGGGGATCGCCATCGGCTCGGCCGTGATCGCGGCGGTGTCGCTGTTCAACGCCTTCATCACCGACGCGGCGAAATTTTCCGGTGCCACCTACGAGCAGATCGCCTCTCGCCTGTCCATTTCCGAACCGATCGTCTTCATCGGCTTTCTCATCGGCGGGGCGGTGCCGTTTCTGTTCAGCTCGATGACGATCCGCGCCGTCGGCCGGGCGGCGTTTTTGATCGTGCAGGAAGTGCGGCTGCAATTCAAAGATAAAGCGATTTGGGACGGCACGAAAACGCCGGATTACGGCCGCGTGGTCTCCATCTGCACGGCCGAAGCCCAGCGGGAGCTGATCGGTCCTGGGTTGCTGGCGGTGTTGATGCCGATCGTCGTCGGGCTGCTGCTCCATAAGGAAGCGCTGGGGGGATTTCTTGCGGGCATCATCCTCTCCGGGCAGCTGCTGGCGGTCTTCATGGCCAATGCCGGCGGGGCGTGGGATAACGCGAAGAAATTTGTGGAAGACGGCCACTACGGCGGCAAAGGCTCGGAAGCCCATAAGGCCTCGATCACCGGCGATACCGTTGGGGATCCGCTGAAAGATACGGCTGGGCCTGCGCTGAATCCGCTCATCAAAGTGATGAATCTCGTGAGCTTGCTCATCCTGCCGTTTGTTGTCAAAGCGGAGCAGCCCTCGGCGGTGATCTGGCTCGTCGTGTTGGTGTGTGTGATCGTCCTCGGCTTCGTCATCTATCAGAGCAAACAGGAATCGCCCGAGGCGCTGAAGTGGCAAGCGGCGATTGACCATGCGTCTGAGTCAACGAGCTAGACGCTGGGGACGGTTCTCTTTTTCGTTGAAAAAGAGAACCGTCCCCATGACTCTTCTTCTCCTGCTCGCGGCCGGCTGCGGTAAGCCTGAGCCCGTCATCAAGATCGGCTTTGTCGGCCCGCTCACCGGCGATCAAGCCATGGAAGGGCAAGACATGATGCATGGCGCGCAGCTCGCGGTCGAGCAGGCCAATGCGCGCGGTCCGATTTTGCCAGGGTACACCCTGCGCCTGGAAGCGCTGGATGATCAGCATAGCCCCACGCAGACCGTGGCGGCCGCGAAGCGGCTCGTCTCCGATTCGGATGTGGTCGTGATCGTTGGCCATCTGAACTCCTCCTGCACGATGCCGGCCTCGGCGGTCTATCATCAGGCCTGGATGCTGCAAATCTGTCCCGTGTCGTCGAATCCGCAGATTTCCCGGCAAGGCTTCGAGAACTTTTTCCGGACCTGCCCCACCGACGATCTGCAAGGGCCGGCCGCGGCCAGCTTCGCCGCTGAGCAGCTGCAGGCCAAACGGGTCTTCCTCTTGGATGACATGACGACCTATGGCCGCGGTTTGGCAAATGAGTTCATCAAGAAAGCCAGCACGGTGCAGATGGAAATCATCGGCCATGAGGGCATTTCGCAAGAAGACAAGGATTTCGTGCCGTTGCTGACAAAAATCAAGTCGTTGAATCCGGATCTGATCTTTTTCGCCGGCATGTATCCGCAGGGGGCGTTATTGATTAAACAGCGGGCCGAGCTCGGCATCACCAGCCAGTTTATGGGCGGTGATGGCCTCTTCGATGCGGAGCTCATCCATCTCGCCACTCCCCAAGCGGCCGAGGGCGTCTATTTGACCAAATTAGGAGCCGATATTCATCGCATCCCGACCGCGCAGGCGTTCGTGAAGGCTTTTGAAGCGAAATTCGGCCCGGTCGGCGCCTATTCGTCGTATGCCTATGAAGCGACCAACATGGCGATTTGGGCCATTCGCGCCGCGGGCAAGAAAGACCGCGCCGCGGTGTTGGCCGCCATGAAAACGCTCAAGGATTTTCCCGGCATTTTCGGCACGCAGAATTTCGATGAGAAGGGCGATACGCTTATCCGCGACATCGGCCTCGTCACCGTCAAGAACGGCTCATTTGTCGAGGTCGGCACCTACACCGACAAAGACGGCCGCTTTATCTTTCAGCCCCAAACCTGACATCAGCAGACAGCACACAGCAAACAGCACACAGATAGAGCCATTGCTGTATGCTGTGTGCTAGGTGCTGTGTGCGAATTCATGACGTCCCTCCAACTTTTTCTTCAGCAGCTCGCCAACGGCTTCACCCTCGGCGCGATTTACGCCCTCATCGCCTTAGGCTACACGATGATTTACGGCGTGATCCAGCTGATCAACTTTGCCCATGGGGAGATCTTCATCGTCGGCGCGTATATCGCCTTAAGTCTCGTCCTGGCTCTCGGTGGCGGGTTCCCATGGGCCGTCGTGGTGGTCATCATGGGCGTGGGTGCCATGGCCGTGTCTGCGTGGCTTGGCCTTGGCGTCGAACGATTCGCCTATCGGCCCATCCGCCGAGCCCCTCGGCTGAATGCGTTGATCACCGCCATCGGCATGTCCTTCCTCTTGCAGAATGTCTTGATGGTGTTCTATGGCCCGAACGATCGGCGGTTTCCGAATCCGATTCCCTTGATGCGATGGGACATCGGCGGGGTTTCGATCACCTTGATGCAGGTGGTGGCATGGGTCATGAGCGGCGCGCTGATGCTGAGTTTACAAGCGCTCGTGATGCGCACCAAGCTTGGGATGGCCATGCGCGCCACCTCCCAAGATCTCAACGCCTGCGCCTTGCTGGGGATTCCCGTCGATCGGATCATCGCTATCACTTTTGCCATCGGCTCGATGTTCGCGGCCATGGGCGGGATGCTCTTTGGATTGCACTACGGCACCATCAATTTTCACGACGGCTACATGGTGGGGTTGAAGGCCTTCACGGCGGCCGTGCTCGGCGGCATCGGCAACATCCCCGGCGCGATGCTGGGAGGCCTGGCCCTCGGGTTGCTCGAGGGGCTGGGGGCGGGGTATCTCTCCTCGCAATGGAAGAATGTGTTTGCGTTCGTGATCCTCATCGCGCTGCTGCTGTTTAAACCGACAGGGCTGCTTGGCGAGCGAGTCACCGACCGTGCTTAAATTCGATATCAGATATGAAATGGCTATTTCATATCTGATATCGCCTTAAAAGAATGAGGTTTAAAAAGTTTGTGACGTGGCAGTGGGCTGGTGTTGGCATGACAATGCTGGCGCTGCCTTTGATCGATCCAAATCCCTACCACCTTGATGTCTTGACCACATCGCTGCTCTACGCGCTGCTCGCCTTAGGGTTGAATATCATCGTCGGCCTCACCGGCCTGTTGCACTTGGGCTACGCCGCATTTTTTGCCATCGGCGCCTACACGTACGGGCTCCTGAATCTCCATTGGCATTGGCCGTTTTGGATCGGATGGATTCCTGCGTCGCTCATGGCCGGCGTGTTTGGGGTGCTGCTGGGGGCACCTGCCCTTCGCGTGCGCGGGGATTACCTGGCGATTGTCACCTTAGGCTTCGGCGAGATCGTGCGCATTGCCTTCACGAATCTCGACCGGTGGACCGGCGGACCGAATGGGCTCTTAGGCATTGCGCATCCGACGATCTGGGTGCCGGGCCGCGGCTGGGTCAGTTTTGGCGTGTCCTCAGCACCCTATTACGTGTTGGCGTGCCTCGTCACGTTGATCGTGATCGGAGTCTGCGTGCGCGCATCCCGCTCTCGGATCGGACGGGCCTGGGTGGCGATTCGCGATGACGAATTAGCCGCTTCCTGCGCGGGGATTCCCGTGCTGCGGCTCAAGCTGCTGGCTCAAGGCTGCGGGGGGTGTATCGCGGGCTTGGCCGGGGCGATCTTCGCCGCGAAGCAAGGCACGATTACCCCGGATAGTTTTGACTTTATCCTTTCCGTGATGATTCTAGCGATGGTCGTGCTCGGCGGATTGGGCAGCATCCGCGGAGCGGTGGCGGGCGCGCTCATCCTCGGAATCTTGCCCGAATTGCTTCGAGGTTTCGATGAGTACCGCATGCTGGTCTTTGGCCTCGCCATGATACTGATGATCCGCTGGCGTCCTCAAGGGCTCTTCGGCGCCACACGCCATCGACGGCGCACTCGCTATGTCCGCGCAATTCCTGCTTAACATTGGCCACCTCACCAAGCGGTTCGGCGGCGTGGCCGCGCTTGATGGCGTGAGCCTCCAGGTCATGCACGGCGACGTCGTGGGCCTGATTGGACCGAATGGCGCAGGGAAGACCACGCTGTTTAATTGCCTCACCGGCGTGTTGCGGCCGGATGGCGGCGAGGTGACGTTTGGTCGCGACACCGCTGAGCCCATTACGGGATTGGCCCCTGACGAAATCGTCCAGTATGGCATCGCGCGAACCTTCCAAAATATCCGCCTCTTCGCGAGCATGACGGTGCTCGAACATGTCCTCATCGGCATGTATATTCGCACGCAGGCAGAATTGGCGAGCGCCATTCTGCTCAGTCCCGCAGCGCGCCGGGAAGAGCGATGGGCGCATGATCGAGCCATGGGATTATTGGAAACCATGGGACTCTCAGATCGCGCAGGCGAGCTCGCCAGCGCGCTGCCGTTTGGTCTTCAGCGGCGAGTAGAAATTGCGCGGGCTCTGGCATCGGACCCTGAGCTGTTGCTGTTGGATGAGCCGGCGGCCGGATTGAATCCCACGGAAAAACAGCAACTCCTTCAGCTCATCCAGCAGTTGAACGCTCAAGGGTTGACCATCGTGCTCATTGAGCACGACATGCAAGTCATCATGCCCATCTCCACCACCGTGGCCGTGTTGGATTACGGCAAGAAGATTGCCGAGGGGCCGCCGAAAGAGATTCAACGCGATCCCCGGGTCATCGAAGCGTACCTTGGAACCATCAACACAAGGTAAAGGGCGCCTCCGATGTTGAAACTTGAAAATGTTGAAGTCGGGTACGGCCCGACGAGCTGCCTCAAGCGGTTGTGTCTTGAAGTCAACGCAGGCGAGATTGTCGCGTTGCTGGGAGCGAATGGCGCCGGCAAGACGACGACGCTGATGGCGATTTCCGGGCTGCTGCCACTGCGCGATGGCACGATCACCTTTCAACAGCAATCCTTAAGCGGGTATGCGGCCGCTGACATCGTGGGGTTGGGGATCAGCCACGTGCCTGAGGGGCGACGCATCTTGCCGCGGCTGACCGTGCAGGAGAATCTTGAGCTCGGAGCCTATCTGCGGCGAGATCGCGCCGGGATTCGCGACGATCTTCGACGCATGGGTGCGCTATTTCCCGTATTGCAGGATCGTCGTCGACAGTTGGCGGGAACGCTCTCAGGGGGCGAACAACAGATGCTGGCGATCGCGCGAGGATTGATGGCGCGGCCGAAGCTGTTGCTCTTGGATGAGCCGTCGCTTGGCTTAGCCCCGAAATTGGTGCTGACGATCTTCGAAACGATTCAGCGGATTAATCGTGAGGGCCTGACGATGCTTTTGGTGGAACAAAATGCCTACCAAGCCTTGCAGGTCGCCCACCGCGGCTATGTCCTTGAGAGCGGGCAGATCGTGTTGTCGGATACGGCGCAGCGCCTTGCCACCAATCCCCACATCAAAGCCGCCTACCTCGGCGGGTGAGCGAATGATTGACTGTAACAGCAAGATGATAATGTCCTCTTTGCGCAAGATAGAAGTGTCCTCTACCATCATGCCCTCACGAGGAGGGGATGATGTCGATGGAGGCGAGGCTCGTCATGACGCGCGAAGAAGCCCGACGGTTGATGGTGGTGCAACAAGTACTCGATCGGAAGATGCGTCAGCGGCAGGCCGCCGAGCTGCTCGCACTCTCGGTGCGGCAAGTGCGGCGGTGGGTGCAGCGGGTGCGGGGCTCCGGCCCGCCAGGCATCGTGCACCGACTGCGCGGCCACCCGTCCAACCGTCGCGCACCGCCGGCGCTCAAGCAGCAGGTCCTGCGGCGCTATCAAGCCCGCTACGCGGGCTTCGGGCCGACGCTGGCAAGCGAGAAGCTCCACGAGCGCGATCACCTCACCGTGAGCCGCGAGACGCTGCGCCAGTGGCTGCGCGAGGCCGGGTTGTGGCAGCGCCAACGCCGAGTCGGCCCCCAGCACGTCTGGCGCGAGCGCAAGGCGGCATGCGGCGAGATGCTCCAGCTCGATGGCTCGCACCATGACTGGTTGGAAGGCCGCGGGCCCCGGTTGGTGCTGATGGCCTACATCGACGACGCGACGAGCGACGTCTTCGCCCGCTTCTATGACTACGAGGGGACGATGCCGGCCTTTGAGAGCTTCTATGCCTACGTGCTCCGCCACGGATTGCCCCAGAGCGTCTACCTCGATCGGCACGGGGCGTACTACTCGACGCGGACGCTGAGCGTGGCAGATGAGCTGGCGGGCCGGACGCGCCCCCAGACACAGTTTGAGCGCGCGCTGACCCACCTCGGGGTGCAGGTGATCCCGGCCTACTCGCCCCAAGCCAAGGGCCGCGTGGAGCGGCTGTTTCGCACGTTCCAGGACCGCGTGCTGAAAGAGATGCGGCTTGCTCGGGTGACGACGCGGGACGCCGCGAATCGTTTCCTGCAGGCGTATCTCCCCCGCTACAATCGCCGGTTCAGTTGCGCTCCGCGCTCGACGGAGGATCTCCACCGTCCAGCGCCGGCCCCCCGCACCTTGAAGCGCATCCTGGCCCTCCACACCCCGCGCCTCGTACGCCAGGACAACACGGTGCAATGCGGAGGGAAGTGGTACCTCCTCACCGAGCCGTGGCGGACGCGCCGCCCCAAACAGGTGACGGTCATCGATACGTTTGATGGCACCCGGCTCCTGCTCCACGGCGAGGAGGTCGTGCGCGCTCGGGAGATTGTGCCGCGGCCGCCCGCACCCGCCCTCCGGGTGCGGTTTCCGAGTCGGCGACGCGCCGTCGTCATCCCGACGCCCGATCATCCCTGGCGACAATTCGAGCGCGTGCAGCGGCTCAAGGCGTTAAGAAACAGGACAGGTCTCGCTGGCAGCGAAGAGGACAGTTCTACTTTGCAGGACCGAGGACATTTCTAAATTGCGTTGACAGAGCGAATGATTGACGCCTCATGGTCGTCGAGGTATGCTAATAGCTAGTCTGTCGTGCTGCTGGCCACCTGAAAGGACGCGCCATGGTTGAGTCGCTCCTGCATTCTTCGCTCCTGATCAAGTTCGTGTTGCTGCTGCTCATGGGTTTCTCAATTTTTTCATGGGCGATCATCCTCTATAAGACGGCGCAGTTCCGCGCGGCGTCCGAATGCGCCCGGGCCATGCTCGGCGCGCTTCAGACGGCGCGATCGAGCGGCGATGCCGCCTCGCTGCTCGCCGCCGCGGATCAGTTCCAAGGTTGCCCCTTGGCCAAAATGGTGCAACGCCACACGACGGCGTTGCGCGGCGCTTCGAAAGAGGACATCAGCCGAACGCTGAAGCAATGGCTCGCACAGGAGATGGAGCGGCTCGAGTCGTACCTGATTTTTTTGGCGACGACCGGCTCCACCACCCCGTTCATCGGCCTCTTTGGCACCGTCTGGGGCATCCTGCATGCGTTTCAGGGCATCGGCACGGCCGGCTCGGCGTCGCTGGCCGTGGTGGCCCCGGCCATCGCGGAAGCGCTGATCGCCACGGCGGCAGGCTTGGCCGCGGCGATTCCCGCCGTCATGGCCTACAATGTGTTTGTCAATTGGACGCGGAAGCTCGGCAACGGATGCGAGGGATTCCTTGAGGAATATCAGGAGCTGCTGATGGTCAAGGCGAAGGCGCGATGAAGCTTGAGGCCCATCGCGCGCCGCTCGCCGACATCAATGTGACACCGTTCGTCGATGTCATGCTGGTCCTGCTCATCATTTTCATGGTCGCGGCACCGCTTCTGGATCAGGGCATTAAAGTCAATCTGCCGCGCGCCTCGACCAGCCGGCGGGTCCCCGGCTCCGGCGTGATGATCACGCTCACCAAAGAGCACGTCGTCTACTTCAATCGCGACGCGGTGACCCTGAAAGACCTGCGGCAGCAGCTCGCCGGGCTCTCTCACGAGCAGCCGCTGCTGATCCGCGCGGACCGCAGCGCCTACGTGAGCCGGCTGGTGGAGCTGTGGGATCTGTGCCGCGATGTCGGCTTTCAGGAAATCCGCATTGCCACGCTGACGGATTAGCCCCCCACCGATGCTCAGCGTATGGTGTTCCACCATCGGCAGCGTGGTGGTGGTCAGCCTGGCCTCCTTCATCGGGATTGTCGCCCTCTCCAAGGATGCGGCGCGGGTCCAGCGCGCGATTTTCATCATGGTCAGCCTGGCCGTGGGCGCGATGTTCGGGGACACCTTCATCCATCTCTTGCCGGAGGCCTTCAAATCCGACGGCAGCCTCGCCACACCGGCCTATATCCTCGCCGGCATTCTGGTTTTTTTCTTGCTGGAAAAATTCCTGCTCTGGCGCCATGAGCATATCCCGCACTACGGAGCGTGCGTTCATCCCGTGGGGTATGTGAGCCTCGTCGCCGATGGGCTGCACAACTTCATTGATGGATTGCTCATCGGCAGCAGCTACTTGGTCAGCCTGCCGGTGGGACTGGCGACGACGATTGCCGTGCTGCTCCATGAAATTCCCCAGGAGATCGGAGACTTCGGCGTGCTGCTGCACGCGGGATTTACCACGGCGAAGGCGCTGTGGTTCAACTTTTTTGCGGCGTCGCTCGCAATCGTCGGCGCGATCACCGCGCTGATCGCCGGGGAATTGGTCGCCGCCTTTCCGAAGGCGATTCTTCCGCTGACCGCCGGCGGCTTCATTTATCTCGCCGGCTCCGATCTGGTCCCGGAGCTCCATAAGGAGCGCGAGCCGGTCAAATCATTGATTCAAATGCTGGCGATCGGCGTTGGCATCGGCCTGATGCTGCTGGTCAAGCTCTTCGGGTCATGATCGACCAGTCGACTTCCCTCTGGGACCGCGGGTTGCTCGCCATGCTGGGCTGCTCGCTGGCAGGCCATGCGGTCGTGCTGGGCGTGCAGCTGATCACCGGGCACTGGAGTATCAGCGTTCCTGCCAAAAAGCCGCTGCGGTTGATCTACGAATCGAGAACGACGGGAGCCCAGCGCGAAGAGGTGCCACCGCTTCCGCGGGTTCCGAGCGCTGCCCTCGGCCAGGGCGTTGAGGCGGGAGGGTTCGGATCCGGGGCCTCCGGCTTGCTGACGCAGATTCGAGTCGGCAGCGGCGCAGGAGGAGCTGCGGAGGCGCTCGGAAGCGCTGAGAGCCGCAATGCCTGGTCAGGCGCCATCGATTTGACGAATCTGACGGTGGCTGCTCGCGGCAATCCGGTGCTGTATAGCTACTTCGCGGCGATTCGAGAGCACATTCAGCGGACCGCGGATGAGCGAGCGTGGTTGCCGCACAAGGCCGAGGCCTCCGGCACCGTCTACATCGGGTTCGTGATCCACCGCAACGGCGCGGCGGACGCGGCGGATGTCGTGGCGGAGCGCTCGGTTGCTTCCTCGCTCTTGCAGTCGATCGCGCTGCGCATCGTGAAAGCCTCCAGCCCCTTTCCGCCCTTTCCGCCCTCGGCCCAAGAGCCCTCCAAGCTGCTCGTCGTGCCCCTAGAGTTCATTTCCACAGACAGCAATTAGCGAGAAGTCGTTTCACAAATATCCAGTCGGTGGCCGAGTGGCCATGTGGCCGGGTGACCACGACGCAACCACTTGGCCACTGGGTCACTTGGTCACCGTATATTGTTTGCGTTCGATGTGGGAGAGGAGGCTGTACGCGCAGGGGACGACAAAGAGGGTGAGCAGTGTTGAAAAGGTCACGCCGCCGATGACGGCGATGGCCATCGGCATGCGGGTTTCAGCGCCCGGCCCAAGGGAAAGCGCCGGCGGGGTCGCCGCCGCGACGGTGGATACCGACGTCATGAGGATGGCTCGCAGCCGCGTAGGGCAGGCCTGCATCAGCGCCTCATGGACGTTCTTGCCTTGCTCTCTGAACTGGTTGGTGAAGTCGACCAGCAGGATCGAATTCTTTTTTACAATCCCCATCAGCAAAATCAGGCCGATAAAACTGTAGAGGTTGATGGATTGCCGTGTGGCCCACAGCGCTAAGAACGCTCCTGAAATGCTAAAGGGCAGGGCCAGCAGCACGGTCAAGGGATGCAGGTAGCTGTTGTACTGCGAGCCTAAGACCATGTACGAGACGATGATGCCCAGGACGAGGGCAAAGAGCAAGCTGTTGAAGGATTCCTTAAATGTTTCGGTGCTTCCTCCAAACACGACGCGATAGCCTTCCGGCATGATGTCCTTCGCCAGGCGATTGACTTCGGCGATCGCGGTCGTCTGAGACTCTCCGGCGGCGATATTGGCAAAGAGTCCAATCGCGCGCTCACGGTTTTTCCTCGAAATCGTCAACAGCGTGGGTTTTTCGGTGACGGTGACCACATCCTTCAGCTGTACTAGCTCGCCTTGATTGTTCCACACCCATAATCGCTCGATGTCTTCGGCCTGCGTGCGCTGGCTGGGGATCAAGCGAACCCGCACATCATACCGCCGGCCGCCGCGGGTGTACTTTGCGACCCGCTGCCCGCCGATCATCGCGTTGATCGTCTGGCCGATCGCATCGATGCTGACCCCGCGCTCGGCCGCCTTGATGCGATCCGGCCGCACCCGCACTTCCGGAACACCGGTCAGATAATCCGTATCCACGTCCACCATCAAGGGGCTGGCGGCCATCCGATGCTTGAGCTCTTCGGAGAACTCCGCCAGCGTATTCCACTCCCGCCCTCGCACGGTAAGCTCAATGGGAAATCCTCGCTGGGCGGAGAAGCCGCTCATCGACAAATCCTGGATGTACGCTTTGGTGTCCGGGATCGCGTTGAGATGCTTGCGGAAGAGCGCCATCAATTCCCGCTGCGATAGCGGCTTCGTGTTCGGCGGCACGATCGGGCGCTCCTTGGGCGGCTTGAACGTCATGAACAAGATGCCGGTGTTGACTTCACCGCCCCCGAAGCCGCCGATAGCGCCGAAGTACCGCTTGATTTCCGGGCGGCTCATCGCAAACGCCTCGGCCTGCTTGAAGCGGTCGTCGGTGAAATCAATCGAGGAGCCGACCGGCGTTTGAAGGCGGACCAAAAACATGCTCTGATCCTGCGGCGGCACAAACTCCTTCCGCAGGAACTTCACGAGCATGATCGAGCCCGCAAACACGGCGACGCCGGCTGCAAGGACCAGCCAACGACGCGTCAGCGACCAGGCCAGAGCCGCGCGGTATCCATTGGCCAGTCCATGGAACGCGCCTTCGACGGCTTTGCCGATGATGGTGCGGCGAGCACCCACTTGCAAAAATTGGGAGCAGCGCATGGGAGTTAGTGTTAGGGCTTCCAACAGCGATAAGGCGACGGCGACAGAAATCGCGACCCCAAACTCAAAAAAGAATTTGCCGATGATGCCGGTCATGAACGCCACCGGCAGGAAGATGGCGATGATCGCCAGGGTGGCGGCGAGGGCCGCCGAGGTGATCTGCCGAGCTCCCCGGCGAGCCGCCTCGGCCTTTTCAAGACCCTGCTCCCGGTAGCGCACGATGTTTTCCAGCACCATGATGGCATCATCGACCACAATGCCGATGGCCAGCGAGAGGGCCAGCAGCGTGAACGTGTTCAGGGTGAAGCGGAAGAAGTACAGGCAAATAAACGACCCGACGATCGAGGTCGGAATCGCCATCAGGATATTGAGGGTCGCACTCCAGGAGCCCAAGAACAGCCAGCACACCAGCGACGTGAGAATCGCCGAGAGGACGAGCGTAAACGTCAACTCGTTGATCGACTCTTCGATGAACTGGGTGCGGTTGAAGTTGACGCCGAGCTCAACGCCTTTCGGCAGTGTGGGCTGGAGCTGCTTCATCCGCTCCAAGACGCGATGCGCCACCGCGACTTCATTCGCTCCGCGCTGCTTGCGGATGCCAAGGCCCACCGCCGGCTTGCCGTTGATGCGCGCGATGCGCCGCCGATCCGCCAAGCCGTCTTCGATCGTGGCGACATCCTTGAGGTAGATCGGCTTGTAGATCGGCCCTCCCGCGCGCCGGGTGATGATGATGTTGCCGAATTCCTCAACGCTGGTCGCCTCGCCCATCGAGCGGACGTTGAATTCCTGCTGGCCGGTTTCGATGCGTCCGGCCGGCAGCTCCGCATGCTCGCGCTGGATGGCGTCGATGACGTCTTGCACCGTCAGTTGCAACGGCTCCAATTTCTGCGCATCGATCCACACGCGCAGGTTGCGCTCCAAGAACCCTCCGAGAAAGATCTCGCCCACACCGTTGATGGTCTGGAACTGATCTTTCAGATGATCCTGCACATATTCCATCAGATCGCGGATGGGGAGATTGCTTGAGACGCCGAGCCACATGATCGGCTGATCTTGCGGATTGAGCTTGATGACGACCGGCGGATCCAGCTCGCGCGGCAGGCGCAGCTGGGCTTGCGCGATTTTCGTCTGCACTTCCTGCAGGGCCACGTCGATGTCTCGCTCCAAGTCAAACTCGATCGTGATGGTCGCCTGGCCTTGGCGAGTCGTCGATGCAATGTCGCGCACCCCTTGGATGCTGGTGATGGCATCTTCGACGATGTCCACGACGTCGCTTTCCATCACTTCAGGGGCCGCGCCCTCCCACGTCATCGTCACCGATACGACGGGGAATTCCGCCTCCGGCATTTGGCTGACCCCCATCCGCTTGAAACTAATCGCCCCAAACAAGATGAGCGAGGCCATCAGCATCCACGCGAAGACCTGGTTTTTAATCGAGAAATCAGACAGCGTCATAACGTTTCTCCGGTGGCGACGCGGAGCTTCCAATGGTCGCGTTTGGCGGTATGCTGCGCGGCGATCACGTCGCGGCGCGCGTCCTGCACGTCCTGCAACGCCTGCAACACATCGAGGTTGTTGACGAGGTTCCGTCCGTAATCCTCGACTTGCAGGCGGTAATTTTCCTCCGCCGCATCCAAGGCCCGCACCAAGGCCAGGTAGCGGGCGATGCTGCCTTGCAAGGTGGCGTAGGCGCTGCGGATCTCCAGCTCTGCCTGGCGTTTGGTCAGCTCGAATGTGAGTTTGGCCTGGCGCGCTTCAGAGCGCGCGGTCTTCGTGGCTCCCAGATTGTTCCCGCCGTGAAAAATAGGGATGCTCACATCGAGGGTGGCATCCCACGTGATGTCCTCGGAGACCCCGGCGCGCTTCGTGTAATAATTGGCATCCAGGCTGACCGTCGGCCAAAACCCGGCTTGGGCCACCCACACGGCTTTCCTGGCCACATTCCAGGCCTCCTCGGCCGATTTGACGTCGGGCCGGGCGTGCGCTTTCGCCAGGTACTCGCCTTCCGCCGGCAGTGCGAGCGGGTCAGGCTGATCATCGTTGAGGAGCCCCAGCGGCGATTGTCCGGTGAGAAATTCCATCAGCTGCCGGGCGGTCATCTCGCTGCTGCGGGCCGACTCCAGATCGGCCTCCACCCGCCGCAGCCTGGCTTCGGCGCTGGCGACTTCGCTCTGGCGGGAGCGGCCGAGCTCCTCACGCCGGTGCAATTCGCCGAGCCGATCCTCCAGGGCCTTGCGGGTGGCGTCAAGCGCTCGGATGTCCCCTTGCTGTTGCAGCAGCAGATGAAACGCGTTCGCCACGTCGATGAGCAGCAGGTGCTCGGCCCGCGCTGTCTCATGCGCGCGCTGCCGGCGTTGGGCCCGGCTGCCGGCCATCGCGGCGAACTCCTTGAATCCGGAAAACAGCGGCTGGCTGAGCGCGAACTTTTGCTCCGGGATGCGCTTCAGCGAAAAGGCGGATGCGCCCGAGCCGTCCTGGCGTTTTTCGGCGATCTGATAGTCAACGCTCGGCAGGGCCGTGCTGAGGGCCTGCAGGAATTGCCCCTCGGTGGCGTTGAGCATCTCGTTGCGGATGGCGACGGCCTCGCTCTGCGCGAGCGCGAGCCGATAGCAGTCGGCGAGTGTGAGGCCCTCCGCGCTGACCGCGAGACCTGCTTCATGGTGTCTGATCGGGATGATCTGCTGCGCCGACGGTTCGGTTTCCCCCGTCGGCGCGGCAGCGCCCGCGCAGAGCAGCGAGGCCAGCCCGAGGCACAGGCGGCTGGGATGGTTCATGGCTGACGTCTCCGCTTGGCGCGGGGAGCTTGCGAGGCAATGGCGGTGACGCGCTCCAAGATTGCCAGGTAGTGCGCGCGGTCCGAGGGGGAAATCTGGCCGAAGATATCCACGATCATGCGCTGCTTCTGGTCCCAGATGTTCGTGAGCGCGCGGCGGCCCTTGGCGGTGATGGCGACGAGCACGATGCGCCGGTCGCGCGCGTCGGCTTCGCGGCGGACGAGCTGCTGGCTGATCAGCCGGTTGATCAGCCCGGTTGCTGCCGGCCGGGAAATGTGGAGCAACTCGGCGAGCGCGTGCATGGGGCAGTTTGGCGATTGGCGGGCGAGGTGCTCCAGCGCCCAGAGCTGGGGCAGGGTGATTTCTCCCCGGGAGAGGGAATTGTGCTCATGCCGCGCGAAGCCTCGAATGAGAGCCGGCATCAGCTCGACCATCCGTTTGCTGAAGCGGTCAATATTCATCAGTAGTTTATACCCTTAACTATTATTGCAGCTAAGTATATAGAATCGTCGCGATGGTTGTCAAGGACGGCCGCCCCGCGTACAATACCAGAGATGAGCACCAACCAGCACGCCTTATTGCGCGCGGTGGAGCGCGAGGTGCGGCGGTGCCGGCCGCTGGCCCTGCGGTATTTCCGGTCGGCCGGCCTTCGCATTGAGCGCAAGGCGGATGCCTCCCCGGTCACCGCCGCCGATCGAGCCGTGGAAGAATACTTGCGAGCGGCGCTGGCCAAGCGCTGCCCCGGCGAATCCATCGTCGGAGAAGAGTTCGGCGGCGAGCCGCCGTCCCATGGCACGTACTGGCTCATCGATCCCATCGACGGCACCCGAGCGTTTTCCAGCGGGTTGCCCTCCTGGGGGATTCTGGTCGCGCACGTGGAGCGCGGGCGCCCGACGCTGGGCGTGTGCGATTTTCCCATCGCCGGAGCGACCCTGGCGGTGGCACCCGGCGTGCGCGCCTACGAGCGGGGGCGGGGGAGTCCGCAGCCATTGCCGCGGCCGCGCGCCGTCCACACGCTGTCAGACGCGGTGATTTTTCATGGCGGCGCGGGCTGGTGGCAGCGCACGCGCTATGATCGCGGGTTCCGCCGCCTGATCGCCTCATGCTATTTAGAGCGGGCCTACGGCGATTGCTACGGCTATCTCTGGGCGCTGCGAGCTCACGCGGATGCCGTCATCGATTGCGGCGTGAAACCGTACGACATCGCGCCCTGGTGCGCGCTGGCCGCCGCCACCGGCCGTGTTCTCGTCAACTTTAAGAATCAACCGAGCTTTGCCGGACCGGATTCCATTATGGCCGCGCCAGCGTTGGCAACACTGATCAGCGCTACGCTTCGAGGAGAAGACATTGGAATTTGAGTTTCCAAAAGGGTTCCTCTGGGGCGCCTCGACGGCCGCCCATCAGGTGGAAGGCGACAACCTCCACAGCGATTGGTGGGCATGGGAGCAGGCGGGTCGCGTCAACGAGCGCTCAGGAGCCGCGTGCGATCATTACCGCCGCTTCGCCCAAGATTTCGACCTGGCCGAATCTTTGCATCACTCGGCCCACCGCTTTTCCATTGAGTGGAGCCGGGTCGAGCCGGCGGAAGGGCAGTGGGATGGCGCCGCCCTCGCCCATTATGCGGAGGTGGTGCGCGCGCTGCGAAGCCGAGGCCTTGAGCCGATCGTCACCCTGCATCATTTTACGACGCCGCAATGGCTGGTGCGGCAAGGCGGGTGGACTACCCCTAAGGCCGTCGAGCACTTTCAACAGTATGTCGCGCGGGTCGTGGACACCCTGGGCTCCTCGGTGCGGTATTGGATTACGATCAACGAGCCGATGGTGTATGTGCGAATGCATTTCATCCAAGGGTTGGGGCCGCCGGGCGCGAAAAGCCTGCCGAAGACGCTTCAAGTCGTCGAGCATTTGGTGCGCGCGCACGCCGCAGCCTACCGCATCATTCATGCGCAGGCGACACCTGCGGCCCCAGCGCCCTTGGTGAGCATCGCGCACAACGTGCCGGCGTTCTGGCCGTGCCGATGGTATTCGCCGCTGGATCATCTGGTCACCTGGATGACCGATCGCATTTTCATCCTGTCGTGGTTTCAGGCGTTGACGACCGGCCGGTGGTCCGTCCCGGGTGTCACGCAGCGCTGGCATGTGCCTGAGGCGGCCAACACGCTGGATTACATCGGCCTCAACTACTATGGGCGGCAATTCATCCGTTACGTGCCGCCGCCGGGCGTGTGGCCGGGCGATGGCTGCGATCTCGGGCACCATCCGCGCCAGGTCACGGAGCGCACGTCGATGGGCTGGGACGTGCACCCCGCATCATTGCTCCGGGTGCTGATGCGGTTGAAGCCATACTGCCTGCCGATTTTGGTGACGGAAAACGGCACCTCCATGGCCGATGATGCGCGGCGGTGGAGTTACATTCACCGGCATCTGCAAGCGATGGCGCGCGCCATGCGGCGGGGGGTGTCGGTGATCGGCTACTGCTATTGGTCGCTGCTCGATAACTTCGAGTGGGCGGATGGCTACGGCCCGCGCTTCGGCATCGTGGAAGTCGACTATGCCACCCAAGAGCGCCGTCCTCGTCCCAGCGCCTACCAATATGCAGAAGTCTGCAGAACGAACCGCATTCAACTGAATAACCAAGGGTAAAGTCGTGTTCCAGCCACCTAGTTTAGTATCATGGAGGCATGACCCGGCGGCACCGATGCCCACACTGCCAGTACACGAGAACGTGGGTTGTCCGACGAGGAAAGCGTCGGT
>JACQWM010000061.1 GCA_016209275.1 Candidatus Omnitrophota bacterium | reverse complement strand
TCCAATGTCCATCCCGATCACCGTGTTCACTGCGATGGATGTCATCGCGGCACCTCCTGTCGGTTGGTGCCAGTATGACAGCGTTCAAGCGACCCAGCGTTTTCATGCTATCACCCCCTCTGCAGCGGCTGCCATCGTGGCAGCCGCGGAATGCCGAGCGCGACGGGCGCTCGGCCTATTGTTAGCGGTAATTCTCGCACTGGATGGGAATGCCGAAATCCTTCCCGCGAAGCGCGTGGATCACCGCTTGCAAGTCATCGAGCTTCTTGCCGGATACCCGCACCGCATCGCCGTCAATGCGCGGCTGCACCTTCAGGCCGAGATCCTTAATGGCCTTCACGATGTCCCTCGCCTTCTCCGACGAGAGGCCCTGCTGCAGCGCGGCCGACTGCTTCATGCCGCCGCTTGGCAGCTGCTCGGGCGCGCTCCAGGCCAGCGCCCTCACCGACACCCCGCGCTTGGCCATCTTGGTCTCCAGCACCTCCACGACGCTGCGCAGCTGCCCCTGATCATCCGCCGTCGTCTTCATCATCTTCTCGGCCTCATCGAAGACAACACTCGCCGCGCTGCCGCGGAAATCAAACCGCGTGCCGATCTCTTTCTGCGCCTGGGAGACGGCATTGCGCAGCTCTTGCCAATTGACGTTGGAGACGATATCAAAGGCGTGGTCGCTCGCCATGCGTTACGCCAGTTCGCACAGCCCCACCTTGATCGTGATCTTCTCAGGATTCGACGCCCAAGGCCACAAGGCGGCGTAGGCCACCTGGGTGTCCTGCCCCTTGGCGAAAAACAGGCACTGCTCGATGCGGATGCCGCCGAGCCGATCCACCGCTTTTTGGATGCGCGGCTCAAGCGTCTTGGCCTCGTTGAAATCTTTCAGCGGAGGGCCGAGGGCTTGCTCAAGGAGCTTGCGGCATGGCTCAAGACCTTGGCGCGTCAAGACACCCTCCAAATACTCCCCGGTGGGAGGCGAGGCCCGCTGCTCGACGAAGGCGATCACCGTTTTCAGGTTGGCGGTCAACTGCTTAACCATCTCCTTCATGGCTTCCGGCTCCCTCCGATGTCGCGCGCCTTAGACATTGAAGCGAAAATTGAGGATGTCGCCGTCCTCCACCACATACTCTTTGCCTTTCAGCTGCGCTTTCCCGGCCTGGCTGACGGCCTGCTCGCTGCCGAGGCTGATGAGATCCTCATAGGCGATCCGCTCGGCCCGGATAAAACCCCGGGCGATGTCGGAATGAATCGCCCCGCCGGCCTCCGGCGCTGCCGCTCCGCGGCGGATCGTCCAGGCGCGCACCTCATCCTCCCCCACCGTGAAGTAGGAGATCAGCCCTAAGGCACTGTAACTCATCCTCGTCAGCCGGTCAATGG
Organism: Candidatus Omnitrophota bacterium; assembly: GCA_016209275.1. Taxonomy (NCBI): domain Bacteria; kingdom Pseudomonadati; phylum Candidatus Omnitrophota; species Candidatus Omnitrophota bacterium. The sequence goes on along the minus strand of JACQWM010000061.1, from coordinate 39,023 downwards.
CCGACTCGGCCAGCCCTAAATCCGCCAGAAACGCCGCGCGCTCTGTGGGATCCTCCAACTGCGAGAGCTCCTCTTCGATTTTCGCCGAGACTTCGACGCTGAGCGCCCCCTGCGCTCCATAGCGCTCGGACACGGCAGCCGCCAGACGATGCGAAGCCAGCTCCTCTTCCCCCACATTCAAGATCAAGAGCAGCGGCTTGCGGCTCAAGAGAGGCGCGCTCGCCAAGAGCTTGGCCGCCGCCGCATCCAGCGGAAACGTGCGCACCGGCTGATTATTGTTGAGATGGCCGTGCAGCGCTCTCAAGAGGGCCTGCTCCGCCGCGCGATCAGGGCCCGCGCTGCGGAGGGCGTCTTTGGCGATGCGCTCCAGCCGCTTGTCCACGAACAGCAGGTCATTCAGCAACAGCTCGTTGACGACGATCTCGATGTCCCGGAGCGGATCGACCGAGCCCTCAAGATGGAACACGGCCGTATCCGCAAAGGCGCGGACCACGACCCCGAAGACATCGACCCGCTCCAACGCCTTGAAGAGCTCCTGGTTTTTCGCGGAATCTTTGGTCAGATCAGGCAGGAGGTGATATTCGATCGTCGCCGGGGTGAGTTTCTTCGGGCGGTACATGGCGGCCAGCCGATCCAGCCGCGGATCGCGGACCGGGCAGATGCCGGGGATCGCCCCGCCGTTTCCGTGGGAGACGGTGGTGGCATCAACACCCGTGAGCAGCCGCAGCAGCGTCTTTTTTCCGGATTGCGGCAATCCAATCAGGCCGACTTGCATGACGAGTTATCGATGACGGTACCGATGGCCATGCGCATCATGGGCGCGAGGCGGCGGGCGCTGCCCCGGACGATGTCGGTACGGCTCATGCGGACGATGGGGCTCGGATTTCTTGTACTGAAAATCCGGCAGGGTCACGCGGGGCAAGGTGCGGGCCAGGGCCCGCTCGATGTCGGCGATGAGCGGCTCCTCGTCATGATCGATCAGTGTAAAGGCATCGCCGGTCGCCTCGGCCCGGGCGGTCCGCCCGATGCGGTGCACGTAATCGTCCGGGGTATTGGGCACGTCGAAGTTGATGACATGGGTGATGTCCTCGATGTCGATGCCGCGCGCGGCGATATCGGTCGCCACCATGACCTGGGTTTTGCCGCGCCGGAATTGATCGAGGGCTCGCAGGCGCTGGCTCTGGCTGCGGTCGCCGTGCAGCACCGAGACGGAAAACCCGTGCCGCTGCAGCATCTGGCTCAACCGATCCGCATAGTGCTTGGTGCGGCTAAAGACCAGGACCGAGGTCATGCCGGGCTGGCGCAGCAGATGGGCGAGGAGCTCCACTTTCTGCGCGCGCGCCACCGGATAGATGGCATGGCGGATGCCGACCGCAGGGCTTGAGCGCTGGCCGATTTCGACGGTGACCGGATGGTGCAGGATCTGATGGACCAGGGTGAGGACCGAGGGAGGCATGGTGGCGGAAAACAGCAGGTTCTGCCGCTTCACCGGCAGCAACCGCATGATCTTCTGGATGTCCGGCAAAAAGCCCATGTCCAGCATGCGATCCGCCTCATCCAGCACGAACACCTCCAGGTCCACGAAATTGATCCGCCCTGAGTAGACGTGGTCGAGCAGCCGCCCTGGGGTGGCCGAGACAATGTCCACGCCCTGGGTGAGCGCCTTGATCTGAGGATCCATCGGCACCCCGCCGAAAATCGCCGCACCCTTAAGATGCACGTAGCGCGAGAGGGCCTTGAGATGATCCATCGACTGCAAGGCGAGCTCGCGGGTCGGGGCAATGATGAGCGCTCGGAGGTGCCTGGTGGAGGGGCGAAGCAGCAATCGATGGAGAATCGGCAAGACAAACGCCGCGGTTTTTCCCGTGCCGGTCTGCGCGCAGCCGATCACATCCCGGCCGGCGAGGATGTGCGGAATCGCTTGGGCCTGGATCGGCGTGGGCCGCAAAAACCCCAGGTCATGGATCCCCTTGAGCAAATTCGGATGCAGCCTTAGGTCGTCGAAGGCCGCTTCGGGGAGCGGCTCAGGCGGGCTCATGGCGGCGATGGCGGCTGACCAGCCATTCTCGAATGATGGGGAGCATCGAGACGATGATAATCCCCAAGATGATCCAATGCAGCTGCCGATCGATATGCGGAACCGAGCGGCCCAGCCAATACCCGGCCAGCGTCATGCTGGCCACCCAGCTAATACCGCCGAGGATATTAAAGATCACAAACGTCCGGTAGCGCATCCGCGCCACGCCGGCGACGGTCGGCGCGAAGGTCCGAACAAACGGCATGAAACGAGCCAGGACGATCGTTTTTGCGCCGTAGGTGTCATAGAACCGCTGGGTCCTCCGCACGTGCTCTTTCCGAAACCACCGGGAATCCTCGCGCCGGAAGATTTTCGGCCCGGCATGATAGCCGATCGCGTAGCCGGTGCTATCGCCCGCGATCGCCGCCGCGCTCAAGAGGATGATCAGCGCCCCAATGTTCAAGGGCCCGTCCCCGACCGCCAAGAGCCCGGCCGTCACCAGCAGCGAATCGCCGGGCAGAAAGAAGCCGGCGAGCAAGCCGGTTTCGGCAAACACGATCCCCACGAGCACGGTGTAGCCGCCCCACCGGATGAGCGCATCGAAGTGGTAGAGGTTCGCGAAGAATTCTCTGAGAGTTTCCATAGACGAGTATTGTCACATAATCCGCCTGTAAGGTCTAGTCGGTAAATGGTGCGGGCCGCTTAGGGGGATAGATGCAGTTGGAACGTGTCGGCGCCGTTGGACAAGGAGACCTCATCGTTCGTGATGGCCGTGATGCGGTAGCCCTCAAAGGTGTCGCCCACGCCCAGCGTCTGGCCGTTGATGATGGCCATCGGGATCGCCGCATCCCACAAGATGCCTTCAAGATGCAGCGAGGCCGCGGCCGCCGCCCGCTCCTCCTTGTGCGGAAACGGATCCCGCCCCCAGGCTAGGCCGCCGGCCAGCGCTTGCTGTGCTGCGCGCGCCGTGGCACTTGATTCGATGGGCAGCGGTGCTGCGGCCGTGCTCGGCATGCCAGGCGGCACAGCCTCGGCCGCGGGAAGATAGACGGCCAGCTGCACGTTCGCGCGCAACGGCGCAGGCGCCGCCGTTGACGCAGTGAGCGATGCCGCTCTCACCGATGAGGCGAAGGGAGCTCCGGAGAGCGCGCCAAGAAACTCGGCGATGTCGCGCAAGGTCCCGGTGAGCTGCGCGTTGAGGAGCACTTCGCGCAGCGTGAGCGAAGGCCCGGCGCGCACCAGGTGGGCGGCGCGCGGATCATCCGGCCGCGCCGGCGTGATGACGACGGCCAGCCGATGCCCTCCGGCGCGCCGCTGCAGTTCTTCGAGGATCTTGGGCAGCGATTGGCTCCTCCCCAGGCGAGCCTCCAGCGCTTGGCGCCGCTGCTGCCGCGCCCGATCCGCAACCGCGTCAACCGGCTGCTGCGTGACGGCGGCGGCGTGCGCATGCTTTGCCTTCAGCTCGCTGAGCATCGCCCGCTGGGTGCTCAGGCGCGAGGCCGCCGGCACGCACACCCACTGGGCGAGCAACACTGCGCCGGCAACCGCCGCGCAGAGGATGAGCGCCGTCTGCTTGCGCCCTTCAGATAGTTGAGCCAGCGCTGGAGGAAGCATCGGTCACTCCAAGAAAGCCTCAAGGCTGAACGTCGAGGCCCCCATCTCTGAGGAACGGACTTCGGAATCGATCAGGTTAACATCAGAGAAAAACGGCGAGCGCTCAAGCGCTTCCGCTAACTGTGCGACCCCGCCACCGTTTCCTGCGGCGATCACGCGCCCTTTGAGACGCGCGATGCGCCGTTCGCCCTCGAACTCGATGTGACACTCGGTCAGCTCGATCGTCGCCGGCACAAGAGCCGCCAGCTCTTTCAGCAGGCTCCCCCAGAGCGGCTGCCGCTCAAAAAATGTCTGCACGATGTCTAAGGCGGCATCCAGGCTGCGGTTGGCCTCATCCTGGTTCAGCCGCTGGGTATAGGCCGGCTCGATCTGCTGCCAGAGCCGCTGCTGCCGGCTCACGTGCCACTGTGAGATCCCGACGGCCGCCAGGAATCCTCCTGTGACCGCGAGCGCGATGAGTCCGACCGCCGCGGCAAGACGCGGCGTGCGATTCGCCGTCGCATCGCCGGCGGCGTTCGCGGTTTGGGACGCCCGCGGCAGCAGGTTGACCCCTTGCCCGTGCGAGAGGGCAAGGCCGATCGCCGCCGCCAGCCGCGATCCCTCTGCCTCAGGCAGCTCATCGGCCGCTGTCTTCGACGGCTGCGGAAGATGCTGCAACGGGTTGAAGACCTCCACGGGAATGCCGAGCCCTTCGGACAGCGAGACCTGCAGGTTGCTCAGCGTCGCGTCCATGCCGCAGATGAGCAGGCGCTGGACCCCGGCGCTGTGACCCTGGGTTTTGTAAAAATCGAACAGGCGGCTGAGCTCCGTCAGCACCTGCTCCATCACTGGGCGCATCAAGGACGCCAGGTGAAACAGCGGAATGTTTTCGTCCGTCTTGCCCTCGGCGGCGTCGGAGAGAATCCCGTGCCGCTGCTTGAGCCGTTCGGCCATGGGGCGATCGATCGTCACCGCGCCCCCGTCGTCAAGCGCCACCGTCCCCACGAGCGCTTGGGTCAAGAGGTCGCTGCCGAAGGCGATCTCGCGAACCAGCTGTGGCGCGCCGTCATGGGCGATCACGATTGAGGTCTGGGAACAGCCGATGTCCAACACGGCCACCGACCCGCGGCGCGCCTCGGGGATGAGCGCTGCAACGCACTCCCAGGCCGCGCACGACTGCGGGCTGATGCTCTCGATGCGCAGCCGAGCGCGTGTCAGCTCGCCGATGAGCGCGCTGACCGCACGGCTTGGAGCGGCGGCCGCCAAGACGTCCTGTTTCTTCACGTCCTGCTCCACCACCTCGCCAAGCACCCGGACATCCAGCGCGGCCTCTTGGATGGGAAATGCCACCTGGTCTTTCAATTCCCACTTCGCCGCCTCAAGCAGCTCGAGCTTAGGCATCAGCGGCATGACCAGGCGCCGGATCGCCACGTCAGCGCCGGCTAGGGCCGCATGCACCGAGCGCCCTGAAAGCTCGCCAAGCTGCGTGCCATGGCGGATGACCCGCAGCGACTTGCCGTCGGATTCCATCTCAATCCATCGCGTACCTGGCGGCCTGATGTCCAGCCCGATCCACTTGCCCCGCCCGTCAGGGCGGGGCGCGCCTCGTCCTGCCGGTATCACCATTGGCTGGTCACCGTTCCGGCATCGCCAAATTCCACAGCGCGGCTTGCGATGTTGTACGTTTCCATCTCCTTGACCCCGGCGCGGCTGCCGCTGCCTACATCAGGAAACAGCGCGCGGAAATAGCGGTGGCTCGTCGAAGTAAAGTTGATGTCAAAGGTGTTGTTGGGGGACTCGACGATCGATGAGCCGCTCACCGCGGTCCACGCGGCGGCGTCATCAGAGTGCTGGATAGTGATCGCGCTGCTGATATTGCCGTCATCCTTGATGATCATCCGATTCACGGTGGCCGCGCTGCCGTAGTCCATCTTCAGCCATTCATTCGGCCCTTTGGTGCCGGCTTGCCATTTGGTGCCGGTGTCGCCGTCTTTCGATTTGCTCGCCGTGTTGGAGCCGTTGGTGGACGACGCCGTGGCGGTGGCCGAGAGCGACTGATTCGTATTGGTCACCGTGACCTCCACGTCGGTCTCCGCCACTTGCCGCCGGGATCGATAGGAGGCCGCACTCGGCACATACCCAGAGGAGGTGATCGTGTACTCCGTGTCGTCGTCTTCAACCGCGGGCGTGGTTTCGTCAACGATGGTCACGCTGTATTCGCCGGCCCCGAACGACTCGCTATACGTATTCCCCGTGCTAGAGGCCGCCGACCACGTGCCAGCGCTTAACGCTTGCCGCGCGCGCTGCCAGCCGGCTTCGGCGATGTAGTAGGCCTGCTTATCCAGCAACTGGCTCCGGCTCGTGGCGAGGCTATTGTTCGAGAAGACGCCCACAGCCAACGCGAGGCCGGAGAGGAGGAGCATCAAGAGGAAGGTCGCCATGAGGGCAGCGCCCTGCTGACCGAGTTGGCTGGGAGCTGGGAGTTGGGAGCTAAGAGCTGTGTTTCTCATCACATGTTGCGCAGGTAGGCGGCGGCAGTGAGGGAGATCGTTTCCTGGTCTTTGACTGCCGTCATGGTGATTTGGACGACGCGGACTTCATCGCGGTCTCCGCTGGCCACGGGCGTTGACATGCTGTCGCCGTCGGCGTCCACATAATCGAAGTCCAATGACGAAAGGTCCCTGATGAGCAAGGTTGATCCCCGCAACAGATCTCCGCTGGTCACCACGTAGTTGATGTTGGTGTCGTTGGAGCCGTCGCCGTCGATGTCCCTGGCGTCAAACTGAAATCGTTGATCTTGCGCGACATCAACGTTGTAGGAGGACGCCATCTCGCGGGTCATTTGATCGAGGGCGCGCGTCATTTGGGTGCGGAGGTCTTCCCGCTCATCCGCGCTGTTGGCGGCCCGCAATCCCACGATCGATGTTTCATACACCGCGCCCATGAAAATGGCAAAGAGGACCGTCACGATCAGCACTTCCATCAACGTAAACCCCAAGGCGCTTTGAAAAAGCTTAGACATTCGAGCGATATGTTTGCAAACTAATGCTCGTCTCAGATCCGGCCTGCGTCCAGTAGACCGTCACCACCACCTGCTTCAGATCCGTATACGGCGTGGTCACCGTCACCTGCCGGCTGAACCGGCTGTAGCCTGACGGGCTGCTGACCGAGGCTTTCGATTCATCGACCAGGCTGCCGTACGCCGTGTTGCGCAACTCTTCCAGCCGCCGCTGGCCGACATACGTGGCGATCAGGACGTTTTCTCCATCCGCCTGCCCGGCTTGTCCCCGATGCAAGAGCTCCATACACGCCACCGTGCCTGTGGCAAACAGCACGAGGGCTAGCATCATCTCCATCAACGTAAAACCTAAACGGGGCATCATGTCAACAGTTGGGCGCTCCGGGCGGAGAGCCGTTGGTCACACAGATATCATCGATCGACGTGGCACAGTTGGCCCCGGTGCACTGCGGCACGCCGCCGGTCGTGATGCTGGTGATCGCGGCCGCGCGGTCCTGGCCGTAGGAGAAGACCACGTAGTAGATGGCGTTGGTGTCGCGGTAAAAGCTGTAATCATTGCTGCCGGCGCGGAATGGATCATCCGGAATGGAGCTGATGATCCGAGGGCTGGCCGTGGTCAGCGAGGTGAGCGCGCTGACGATCGTGTTGCTGTTGTGGATGTAGTACGACTCGATCGCGGTCGCGATGGTCCGCAGCTCCGACTTCGCCCGCTGGATCGCGGCTTCATCCTGGGCCCCGCGGAATTGCGGCAGCAGCACGCCGATTAAGATCGCGATCACCATGATCACAATCAGCATCTCGATCAGCGTAAACGCCGATCTCCACCCCAGCCCTCGCCTCTTCATCTCTCCTCCTCTTCTATTTCTATTTCACCACATTGACCAACCGAAACATCGGCAGCAGCAAGCTCGCCATGATGAAGGCCACCATCCCTCCCATCACGACAAGAAACATCGGCTCCACCAGCGACATCACCCGTTTAATGCCGTGCTGGACCAGCTCATCATAGTGGTTGGCGACCTCTTCGAGCATCTGATCTAGGGTGCCGGCTGCCTCGCCCACAAGGATCATCTGTATGACCATCGGCGGAAATTCGCGGCTGGCGTTCAGCGGCTCGGCGAGCGACCCGCCTTCCTTCACGTGCGAGGCGGCCGCCCGGCACGCATCCGCGATGACCGCGTTGCCGCAGGTCAGCTCCGCAATCGCCAGCGACTCCAGAATCGGCACCCCGCTGGAAATCAACGTGGCCAGCGTGCGGGCGAAGCGCGAGAGCGCAGCCCGGCGGACCAGCTCGCCCAGCACCGGAACGCGCAGGCTCAGCGCGTCGAGCTGCCGCCGGCCGGCCGGGGTCGTGACGTACCACCCAAGGAGTGCCACGGCGGCGATGAGCAGCCCGATGATGAGCCACCAGTGCCGGCTCAATTGGTAGAGCAGCAGTGTTGGCAGCGGCAGCGGCACATCGGCTTCGAGGTAAATCTTCATGAACTTGGGGATGATCATCGTGATGAGAAAGGTGCCGACACCGATGCCGACCGCCAGCAGCGCAATCGGATAGGTCATGGCCGTGACCAGCTGCTCGCGAAGCTGCGCTTGGTGCTTCGTGAAGTCGGCCAGGCGGCGCAGGATGTCATCCAATTTGCCCGAGGCCTCCCCGGCGCGCACCATGTTGATGAACAGCCCGGAGAAGATGCGCCCATGGTGGCTGAGGGCGTCGGAAAAACTCTCCCCGCCCTGCACCCGGCGCGCCACGTCGGCGAGCGTTGTTTTGAGCGCTGGATTCGTCGCCTGCTGCTCGAGCGTTTCCAATCCGGTGACGAGCGGAATGCCCACCTGGACCATTTTCGAGAGCTGGACATTCAAGAGGACGAGATCGTCATAGCCGACCCGCGGCCCGAAGAGCTGCAGGCCGCGCGCAGCGTTCACAGCGAAGGCCCCGACTTCCTGGTGCGTCGTCACCAAGTAGCCGCGGCGGCGCAGCGCATCCGCCAGCGCTTCGACGCTGGAGGCCGCCTGCGCGCCTCTGACCTGTTGGCCGCGCTGATCGCGCGCCGTGTACTGGTACGTCGGCATCTGACTATCGTTGATGTCTCGCGAGGCACACCATGATGCGCTCCCGCAGCTTGTCCGGATCAAACGGTTTGATGATGTAATCATCGGCCCCGAGGTCCATGCCGCCCTTGATGTGATCGGCTAATCCTAAGGCCGTGAGGAAAATCACCGGGATCGCGTTCGTGGCCGGATCGGCCTTCAGCCGCGCGCAGACATCGCGCCCTTTCATGTTCGGCATCATGATGTCCAGCAGGATCAGATCCGGATGGTGCGCTGCGGCGAGCTGCAAGCCCTCCTCGCCGCTGGCGGCGGCCAGCACGGAAAAGCCGAACTGTGCTAGCCGCTTGCCGATCACCTTGCGGATTGAGAGCTCATCATCAACGAGTAAAATCACCGGCTTGCTCTTCATGATCCCCTCAATCGAGTTGGGTCACGCGAACCACTTCTTCGATGGTGGTGATCCCCGCGAGGGCCTTGGCCACGCCATCGTCGCGTAGCGTCCGGATGTGAGCCGCCTCGCGGATCGCGTGCGCCGCGGCCTTCGCCACCACCAAATCCTTCACCTCAGAGGTCATCGCCAGCAGCTCATAGATCCCAATGCGGCCCTTGTAGCCGGTCTGCTGGCAGGCGGCACAGCCCTTGCCGCGTGTGAGCATCGCCGCCTCCGGCAGCTGAAACTCGCGGACCACCGCCGGCTCCGGCGCGTACGATGCCTTGCAGGCCTGGCAGATGACGCGCACGAGGCGCTGTGCCAGCACGCCGATCACGCCGGAGGCGATCAGGAAGGGCTCCACCCCCATATCCACCAGCCGGGTCAAGGAGCTGGGGGCGTCATTCGTGTGCAGGGTGGAAAAGACCAGATGCCCGGTGAGGGCGGCTTGCACCGCGATCTCCACCGTTTCGCGGTCGCGGATTTCGCCCACCATGATCACGTTCGGATCCTGCCGCAAAAACGCGCGCAGCGCCGAGGCGAAGGTGATCTCCGCTTTCGGGTTGACCTGGACTTGGTTGACGCCGGCAAGCTGGTATTCCACCGGGTCTTCGATGGTCAGGATGTTGAGGGCCTGGGAATTAATCAGATGCAGGGCGGCATACAGCGTGGTGGTCTTGCCGCTGCCGGTCGGCCCGGTCACGAGGAAAATGCCGTGCGGCGATGCGATGAATCGCTCCACCGCGTGGCGGGTGGCCTCATCCATGCCGAGCTGTGCCAGGCTTAAGCGAGCGCTGGAGCTATCCAGCAGGCGCATCACGACTTTCTCCCCATGCTGTGTTGGGATGGTGGAGACGCGCAAGTCGATGTCGGTTTCTTCCATCTTCATCCGGAATCGGCCGTCCTGCGGCTTGCGCTTTTCCGCGATGTCCAGCCGCGAGAGCACCTTGATGCGGGAGACAACCGCCGCATGCAGATGCAGGGGCGGGCCGCTGACTTCCCGCAGCACGCCGTCGACCCGAAACCGCGTGCGCAGCGTGCCTTCGCCCGGCTCGATATGGATGTCGCTGGCCCGGTCCTTGACCGCCTCCATGACCAGCTGGCTCACCATGCGGATGACTGGAGGCTCCCCGGCAGCCTCCTCTTCCTTCATCGGCTTCTTAGGGCCGGCCGCGGCGGCCGCGCTCGCCGCGCCGTAATACTGATCGATCGCCTGCCGGATGCTCGTCTCAGAAGCCACGACGGTCTTGATGTCGCACTTCGTCTTCAGACGAAGCCCATCAATGGCGATGACATCGAGCGAATCTTTCATCGCCACGGTCAGCGTCTCCCCGATTTTAAACACCGGCATCACGACGTGCTTGCGAGCCAGCGCTTCGGGCACGAGCTGGATCACCTCGGGCTTAATGAGATAGTTTTCAAGCTCAATGGTCACGGACATGGCGCTCTCTTCCCTTAGGCGGCCTCATGTTCGGCGCGGGCCAGGACGATGGCGATGCGCTCCTTCAACTCCGCCGGCTCGAAGGGCTTGACGATGTAGTCCGCCGCGCCCAAATCCATGCCGGCCTTCACATGGTCGGCCAGCCCTAAGGCCGTCAGGAAGATCACCGGGATCTTCGCGGTCTTGGGGTCCGCCCGCAGCTTGGCGCACACATCCCGCCCCTTCATCTTCGGCATCATGATGTCCAGCAGCATCAAGTCCGGCACGCACTCCTGGGCGATCCGCAAGCCGTCCTCGCCGGTCTCGGCGGTCAGCGCTTCATAGCCCCAGCTTTGCAGCCGGCGGGACACGACAGTCAGGATATCCTTCGTGTCATCGACAATCAAGATTCGCTTTTTCTTTGGTTGATCATCCATGGCGGCGCGCCCTCCTCTGTGTCGGTGTTCGTGTCATGGCTGCGTCGGCTGCGATGAGGCGCCGATGAGCGCTCGGATCTTCTCCAGCAGCTCCTGGGCCCGGAACGGCTTGCGGATATAGCCGTCAGCGCCGCAGTCCATCCCCAACTTTTCATCCTTCTCCGACGCCTTCGCGGTGAACAGGATGATCGGGATCTGTTGATACCGGGTGTCCTGCTTGAGCATCGTGCAGACCTCGTAGCCGTTCATCTTCGGCAGCATGAGATCCAGAATGATGAGGTGGGGTCGCTCAGCCTGGGCTTTCGCCAGCCCTTCCTGGCCGTCCACGGCCACGAGCACATCAAACCCCTCGACCTCCAGCCGCTTGCCCACCATCTTCACGATGCTGGGCTCATCATCCACCAGCAAAATCCTGAACTTCTCAGGCATCACCCGATCCCTCCTCTCCGAGCACGCGACGAATCTTCGCCATCAGCTCCGCCGACCGAAACGGTTTCCTCACCCAGTCGGCAGCACCCACCTCAATGCAGCGGTTGGCCAAATGCTGCAGCTGGCTCTCGGACGCCGTGAAAATGACGACCGGAATCTTCTTGGTGGCCGCATCGGTCTTCAGGCGGCGGCACACCTCATAGCCATTCAGCTTCGGCAACTTGATATCGAGCAAGATCAGATGGATCGGCACGGCAGAGGACGCCTGCGCGATGGCCTCCTCGCCGTCCTCCGCGGTGACGACATCGTAGCCTTCAAACTCCAGGCGGGCCTTTGTCATCTTCAGCACGTTCCGCTCATCTTCCGCAATGAGAATGCGCTTCTTCCGGTTCATGAGGCTGCCGCCTGCTGCCGCGCCGCTAACAGCAGCGCCTGGGGCGTGCGTCCGTCATCCGGAAACACCGCGCCAGCAAGACGCACGGCTGCCCCGGCCTGCCGGGCCACGCCGCGCAGCCGCTGGAGCATCGCGCGGCATCCGGCAGGGTCGGCCACCGCCACAACGGCGAAGGTGCCGTCGTCAAACGTGATGAACCAGTCGCCGCGGTGGGTGCGCTGCTTGATCACCGCTTCCGCCTGACGCATGAGCTCCGGGGAAACCTCCGGTGATGCCGGCACCGCCAGCAGCAGGCCGAAGCGGCCGCTCTCGGCCTCGGCATCGGCTTGGGCCTCCCGGCACGCCTCCGCCAGCAGCACCTGGGGCACGGCCTGCGGCACGGTGAAGGTCACTGTCGTGCCGTCGCCGACCGCGGAGTCAACCGTGATGGTCCCGTGATGGCGCTCAATCACCTGCTTGCAAAACGCCAAGCCAAGGCCGCTGCCCTGCGAGCCGGGGGAGTCCGGCGTATGCACGTGGCTGAACGGCTCGAACACTTTCGCCGCCTGCTCGGCAGAGAGGCCGGCCCCGCGATCCTGCACCGCCACTTCAACCTGCTCGCCCTTTGCCGCAGCATGGATGCCCACCTCGGTGCCTTTCGGCGCGTGCCGGATGGCGTTGCGCAAGAGATGATTGACCACCTCGGCAATCGCGGTCGGATCCATGTAGGCTGCCGGCAGACCGTCCGCGGAGACGATGAGACGCGTGGGCTTGGCCAGCTCAGCCCAGCGGGCCGCGCACCCGTGGAGGAGCGCTGAGAGATCCGAAGGCTGCCGCTGCAGCAATCGCCGGCCGGACTTCAGCAGCGAAAGGTCCAGCACTTCTTCCACCAGGTCTGAGAGGCTCGCCATGTTTTGATCCAGCACGCGGACGAAGGAGCCTTGCTCCTGGGTCAGGGATCCCAGCACGCCATCCCGGAACAGCTCGATGCACTCCCGCATCGCGGTGACCGGCGTGCGCAGTTGATGGTTCATGATTTCGAGAAACTCATCCTTGAGCGTTGCCAGCTCGCTGAGCTCCTGATTGGCCTGCTCCTGCTCCTCAAGCTGCTCCCGAAGCCGCCGGGTCTGCTGCGCGACCTGCCGGATCAGGCGATGGCGCTGATACCAGAGGTATCCCGCGACGGCGATCAGCCCCGCGATCACGGCACCCGTCATGCGGATGCCCCAGGCTTCGGCAACGGCTGCTCAATCCGCGCGGCCGCTGCATGCAGCAGCGCATCCCCGTTGTCGCCGTCCCCCGGATAGAGCGCTGCGCCGAACCCGAGGCGGTGGCTCCCGCCCAGCGCCTGCCGCAGCCGCTTCACAATGGCCCCGAGGTCCGTCGGGCGGATCAGCCCGAGCAGCACCACCCAGTGGTGGTTATAGGCAAAGATGATATCCCCGCGATGGACCCGCTGCCGCACCTCCTCGGCCAGCCGATCCAGCGGCTCTTGGCGCTCCGGCGCGATGGCGATGGCGCAAACGGTTTCGCCGTCCGCCGTCGGCAGCAGCTCGCGGAGCTCACGAAAGCTTTCTGTGAGCACGAACTCATCCGTGTAGATCGGCAGGTGCACGGTGAAGGTGGAGCCGCGGCCAGGCTCTGAGGCCACCTCGATCCGCCCGCCGTGCAATTCGGTGAGCTCCTTGCAGACCACAAGCCCAAGGCCGGTGCCGCGAGGACGCCCTTCCTTCACCGCCCCGACCTGGGAAAACTTCTCGAAGAGCTTGCCAAGATCATCCGACGACATGCCCGGCCCGTCGTCTTGGACCCCGATCGACACCATGCCCTCATGCTGGGCCAGACGGACCGTGATCGCGCCGTCGTCATCCGTCACCTTCATGGCGTTGGAGAGAAAATTCGTCAGAATTTGAATCACGCGATCGCGATCCGCGAATAACGCTGGGACTTCCTCGCCCTCGACCTTCACCGTCCGTCGCCCCAGCAGGGGCTGATGGCTGCGGATGATCGACGCCACGACCGCCCCGGGATCGACCCGCGCGCGGGAGAGCCGCATCCGCCCGGCTTCAATCTTCGAGATATCGAGCATATTGTTGATCAGTTCGGTCAATCGGTCAATGTCCCCGTCCATCGTCGCCAGAAATTCCTGTTGGTCATCCGTCGTGGCCCCTAAGGCGTTGTCCAGCAGCAGCCCCAAGCCTTCCTTGATGGACGTCAGCGGAGTCCGCAGCTCATGGCTGACTTTGGCGACAAACTCATCTTTGAGAAGGGCGAGCTGCTGCAGCTTCTGATTGGCCTGCTGCACCTGCCGGCTGGTGGTTTCCAGCTCCTTTTTCGACCGCTGCAGATCCTCAAGCAGGCTGCGCGTGACCTGCTCGCGCCGGGCCAGCTCCGCGTTGATCCGTTCAAGCGCCTCGGTTTGCGCTCGGCTCTGCTGCTCGGCGGCGCGCCGCTGCGTCACATCCCGGAACATGATCTGGATCCCCAAGATGCGCTGGTCATCTTTCAACAGATGAGGGTTCACCTCCATGATCAGCCGCGCTTGGTCCTTGCGGATGATCTCCAGATCAAACGGCGGCCGCTGCTGCCCGGCCACCACGAGCGTAAACTCCTGCAGCGCTTTGGGCAGCGCGACAGCGCTCAGGACCCCGCTGCGAAGGAAATGCTTGCCCAGCAGCTCCTGCGCGGCATACCCTGAGATTCGCTCCGCCGCGGGATTCAATGCTTGGATCTGCCCTGCCGCATCCAGGATCACGATCGGGTCAGGCGCCTCGCGAACGAGGGTCTCGTACCGCAGCTCGGTCGTGTGCCGCACGGCCTCGGCCTCCAGGCGCTCTCCCACTTCTTGTTGGAGCCGGTCATTCATGGTGATCAGCTCAGCCGTTCGCCGCTTCACCAGGCGGTCGACTTTGGAGGCTTGGTTCAGCAGCAACCCAAGATACGCCGTCGCCAGCACCGTCATCAGCAGGCCGAAGCCCAAGACGAACACCGCCCCCCGTCGCTGATTGATGGCAAGAAACCGCGGCGTGGACTCAGCCGCAAACCTCCATCGCCGCCCCGCGACGTCAATCGCCGTCTGCCACTGCAGCGGGCGGCTCATTCCCAAGGCGCGGCTCGCGCTGCCCGGATGATACAGGAGATGGGCTGCGACCTGCTCTGTGTCATCGTGCAGGGACACGGCCATCCCCTTGAGCCCCACGTCCTTCAAGGCGCTGTCAAACAGCTCGGTCAGCCGGAAGACCACCATGGCAAACCCCTGCAGGTTCGCCCGCCGGTCGCTGAGGGCCTCATGCGGCGTCCCATTGCGATAGATCGGCAGATACGCGAGCCACCCATACGCCTGAGGGTCGCCGACCACCAGTGTGACCGCCTCGGTGGCGCGGCAGTCTCCGGCATCTCGTGCCGCCTCCAACGCCTGGCGCCTGCGCGCTTCCGAGCCCATGTCAAACCCCATCGCCGCCTGGTACGGTTCGAATGGCTCAATGAACAGAATGGGATAATGCTCCGGCCGGTCCTCCGCCCGCGCGAACGACCGATCGGCGGTTTGCTCAGTCACCTCAAAGGCGGGGAACCCCTCGGCGCGAACCGCCTGCTCAAAAACCGCACGATCCGCTCCGGCCACGCGAGGCACCCAATCCAAAGCGAGGATCTCGGGATGGCGCCGCAGCGCATCGCGCGTAAAGGTCGCGAATTCGCCCCGCTCGACCTCGCGGCTGGATGCATAGAAGTTGCGGATGGCGTACAAAACCTCCAAGCTGCTCCGGAGCTGCCGCCGCAGCTCCTGCGCGTAATCTCCCGCAGCATCCGCAAAGATCGCTTGCAGCCGCGCGCGCTCGGCATCGTGCACCATCAGGGACAGCCCGATCGACACCAGCACCCCCAGCCCGAAAATGCCGGCGACCATGAGATATCGCCACGCCTCAGCGCGCCGCGGGTGCGTCCAATGAGCATGCGAGGGGATGGTCATGAGCCGAGCCACTCGTGGTTTTCGACCCATTCCTTCAGGCGCAGCTCGCTGAACCGCCACTGGCTGCCGACCTTGAAGCCCGGCAGCTTGCCGCGCTTGACCAAGCGGTAAATCGTCGTGGTATTCACGCCAAAGCGCTTGGCCACATCTTCAACGTTCAAGTACGGTTTCTCCATGCGCCTTCCTCTATATAGGTAGAGTATGCCTGCCATGGTCATCCTTCGTCAAGCTTGGCAAAAGATTTTCCCCATGGCCTTTCGTTGATCGCCATTCGCCAACGCTCGCCACTGATGTGGTATACTTTTGGCGTCATGGCCAACGTCTCGCGGGCGGAATTGAAATATTTCGTGGAGCGCTCCCGGGAAGAGATCAAGACCCTCTACGAAATCGGGCGGCTCCTCACCTCCACCACCGAACCGCAGGCGATCATCCGCCTGGCGGCGTCGTACGCGCACGGGGCGTTTCCCGTGGCCCTGTGCGGCATCTTCTTTTTTCCCCAGCGGAAGCTGCATCTGATTCCCTTCGCCCCGATCGCCCCGGTGGAGCTGGCGAGTGCCACTCGCCAGATCCGCGAGGCGGCGTCGGATTTGCTGAAACATCCCATCGCCGAAGAGGACAGTCTATGCGTCATGGAGACCGTCGAGCATAGCGGGCTGCTGCAGCCCACGGCGTCGCTGCGGTCGAAATATTTTGCGCCGCTGTTGACCGTCAAAGGCGAGCCGATCGGCCTGCTGAGCCTCTTCAGCGGCAAGGAGGACGCCTTCTCTCAGGAGGATGGCCACGCCATCGGCATTGTCGCGGAGCAGCTGGCGTCGTCGCTGCGCAACGCGTTCCTGGTGGAGGAATTGCGCCGCGCCGATGAGCTGAAGAATCAAATGCTCTCGCTGGTGTCCCACGAGCTGAGCACGCCGCTGACCGCCATCAAGGAGGGGGTCAACCTGGTCCTGGATGGGTCGCTCGGCGAAACCAGCAGCGACCAGCAGGACTTTCTGAAGACGGTGCTGGAGAACGCCGACCGGCTTGAGCGGTTGATCGAGAAAATCAAGACGTCCACCGAGCTCATGACCGGGCAGACGAAATTCGCCTTCGAGTCATACGATCTGCGCACGCTGCTCGCCAGCCTCGAGAAAATCCACCGCCAAGCCGCGGCCGCCAAAGGCCTCCGTTTAACGACGATCGATTTTCCCAAACCGCTGTTCTGGCAGGTGGATTTGCCGCATCTGACGGTGGCCCTCAATCAGCTTGTCGAAAACGCGATTCAAGCGACCTCGCGGGACGGCCATGTGAAGATTAAGCTCTCCGCCGGCTCCGGCGAGGCCGTGATCGAGGTGATCGACACCGGGGCTGGCATCGCCAAAGACGCCCTGCCATCGCTGTTTGAGCAGTTCAAGTCGATCGGGGATCTGCATGAGCGGAAAATGGGCGGGCTGGGCCAGGGGCTGTTCATCGCCAAGTCGCTCATCAAGGGCCACGGCGGGGCGATCGAGGTGGAAAGCATCCCCGGGCAAGGCACGACGATGACGGTGCGACTCCCCAAAGAACGAAAAGCTGCCGCTTAACGGCGACCCATGACTTAGGAGGAAAGGGGAAGGATTTGCAGGTTCGCTGAGGCTTTCAAGTTCTCAACCCACTTCTTGAGTTCCTCGTGCTGTTTCTTCGTCGTGATCTGCTCGACGTACGATTCCCGATGCTTCGGAAACTCCGCCAGATTTCCTGTGCGTTTATCCAAGAGCCGAAACACGCACCATTCGTTTGCGCCGAAGGGCATCGGCGGACCGACGCTGCCGATGGGCAGCGCGTGGAAGGCGTAGATCTGGCCCTTGGGAATCGCCCACAGGTCCATGTACGCTTCCAGCGTCATGAGGCTGACCGGCCGGACCTTCTCCTCGCCTTTCGCTTTCATCGCGTCCCAGGCCTTCGGGTCCTTGACCTGCTCGTAAAACGCCTGGGCCGCCGCCTGATCGCCGAAGCTCACCATCTCGCCGCCGACATGATGCTGCTCATTGAGAAACTCCTGCCGCAGCTCCTCCTCGGTGACGGCCACGTTGAATGAGGTCCTCATCGCCTCCTGCAATTGATCGATCTGCAGCAGATACCGCATTTGGTTCTCAAAGAGCTCGACATCTTCGCCAAGCCGCTCGTTGGTCCACCGGGCGTAGGCCGAGGGATCGCTCGCGCGCGTGAAGGATTGCTGATCGCCTTTCAGCACGCTGTCAATCCGCGTCGTTAGCGCCTCATCCGAGACGGTGATCTTGCGGCGGAACGATTCGAAGTGCAAGATCAGGGCGTCCCAGATAGCCCGCTCGCGCTGCTCCGGCGAGGCCTGCTCTTCCCACGGGCGCGGAAAGAGCGACGCGACGCGTTTCGCAAAGTCATAATTCCCTGCCGGCACCGGCTGGCCGAAGATGTAGCCGGCGATGCGGTTGGGATCACGAGAGGACTCAGCGGCATATCCGACGAAAGAGCCGACGGAGAAAATACAAATAGCAGAGAGCCCATAACAAATAGCTGATGGTCGTCTCATGGCGTGGACGCTTGCGGGAGCTGACGTGGCGTTTTCTGCTGCTCCTCAACCGCCTGCAGCCGAGCATCGAACCCCTTCAGCCGCTGCTCAATCGCCTGCAACCGCTCCTCGATGGCGCCGAATTTCATGGCGAGGTATTCCTCCACCGGAACCGGAGCGATCATCCCGTTGCGGCGCTCAACCGGCCAGTCCTGGGGCAGCTGAAAATGCAGCCGGTCTTCGGTTTTTCGAACCGTCGCCGCACGGCTTGCGTCATCATCGGCCGCCAAGGCATGGCCGCACAGCAGCGCGATCCCGCAGCAGCCCGCCGCCAGCGCGATCTTACGGGGACGCCGCATGGGGTTCTCCCGCGGGAGCCGGCGAGCGCGCCGGGACAAGCTGCAG
Organism: Candidatus Omnitrophota bacterium; assembly: GCA_016209275.1. Lineage (NCBI taxonomy): Bacteria > Pseudomonadati > Candidatus Omnitrophota > Candidatus Omnitrophota bacterium. The sequence goes on along the minus strand of JACQWM010000061.1, from coordinate 20,381 downwards.
CACGGTGGTCGCAATGCGCAGGGTGCCTTCGAGCTGATCCTGGCTGTCCGGCTTGCGGGAGAGGCCGGCGCGCTGCACATCAAAGAGGGCGGGCGAGGTCTCCAGATGGTAGATGAAGCCGGCCCAATCTTCCGGCGTGCACTCAAACCGGATCTCCAGGGCATAGCGCGTGGCGGCGTCGGTGGTTTCCGTGGCCAGCGGCTTGACTTCCCCCACCGTCACATGGCTGTCGGCGGCGATGGCTTCGACCTCCTTGAGGAGTGCGGCCATTTGCGATTCATCGGCCTGCGGAGGGCGCAGATAGCGCTGGTACCGCACCAGATCCACGAGGACGCGGTCTTTGCGCGTCATGAGCTGTTGATTCGTCACGTATCGTTCCTCCATCTGCGTAATACTCCGGCCGACGGCGCGGATCTGGCGCAGCCACGGACTGAGCACCGCGCGGTCCAGCAGCAGCACCATCACGGCCATGCCGCCGACCACGGCGAGGAGCCGTTCGCGAGGTTGCAGGGACGGCAGTTGCGGAAATTTCATGCTCGGCTACCCCGGCGTCCCGCGCCCGGGCTTCGGCGGAACCAGAGAACACCGAAGCTCGAAATCCGTGATCCCCTGCTCATCGTCGGCGCCGCCCTTCCGCTGCGAGACTTTCGGAGGAGGCACGTCGGTGAACAGGGCGCTGTTCGAGAGGCTCGCGGCGAACTCATACACTTTCGGCAGCGCGTTCGATTCGCCTTTCACGATGAGCGACTCCGCCTGGGTATAGGTCAGGGCATCCCACTGCACTTCCCGGGGCGAGAGCTTGACCAGCCCGTCCACAAGATTGAGCAGCTCGCCGCGATGGCGCAGCCGCTCGCGGATGAAATTGATGCTGGCCAAGCCTTGCTCGATGTCAAAAGCCTCGGAGGCATCGGTGTTGTAGAGGGCTTGCAGCGTCTCATAATAGCGATGCTGCTGCTGGGCCCGGCCCATGATCAGCAAGGAGATAAGCAGCAGCACCCCCAATCCCTGGCACGCCATCACCACGAGGGAACGCGCCCGCGCCTCGAAGGCTTGGCGCAATTTGGTGGCCTTCGGTGTCAGATCAATGCGGCTGGGGGCCGCGGCCAGCCCCACGAGGCTCGCGAATGAGATCTCCGGCAGCCGCTCGGCGGCTGTGCTGGCTTCCTCGGCGAGCTCCATGGCTCCCCAAGGTGCGGCGAGATTGACGGGCAGCCCGAAGGCGCTTTCCACGGCTGTCTTGAGCTCCTGCAACCGCTCCACCCGGCCCGTCATCACGATGTCCTGGATCTTGGACGCGCTCCCCTCGGCTTCAACGGCCTCGACCGACCGCTGCAGCTCGGCGATGAGCCGCTGGCTGGCCGCCGCCGGGTCGCGATGGAGATGCTCCATCCCCAAGGCAAAGTTCCGCTGAAACACGAGCTGGCCGCGCTGCATCACCAGCAGCGTCGTCGTGCTGCCGTCGACGTCGATCACGAGGGTCGGCCCCGCCCCCGGAGTGCTTACGCGGCGGCGCACCATCTGGAACCACTGCACCAATCCCTCGACCTCGCAGGCGACGCGCTCCAGCAGCAGGTTCGAGAGCTCCATCACGCGGACCGAGCGATGCACCACGTCTTGGTGCGCAATGACGAGCAGCACGCGGGAATAGCCGGCGCGCTCGCGATCCAGGACGGCAAAATCGAGCAAGATCTCTTCCTTCGCATAGGGCGTGTGCTTCTCGGCCTGCAGCTCGACGATGTCCCGGATTTCGTTCGCATCGACCGACGGCAGGGTGAAGACGCGGATCGTGGACAGATGGGTGGGATTGGCGAGCAGGACGTCGTGAAGTGCCACGTGCTCGGCCGCGCAGTGGTCCTGCAGAGCCTTCGCGATCTCCTCAGGACCCTTGCCCTCGATGGGAATGGCCGCCACCTTGGCGACCGACCGCCCATGGGCTTGCAGCAGCTTCAGCCACCGCCCGTCGAGCACCGCGACGGAGAGCCCTTGGGACGCGGCGGCAGGCACCAACTGGCCGAGCGATTTCGCCAACCGCCGCGGCTGCAGTGCCAGCTGCAACAGCGCCTCTTGGAAGCGATGCTTTGAACCCATGGTCAGGAAAATTACCAATGACCAAATCCCAATAACCAAACAATGACCAATGAATCAATGACCGAATATCCAAACCGCAATATTGGTTTGGTCATTGGTCATTCGGTCATTGGTGCTTGTTTGATTATTGGAGCTTGGTGATTGGTCATTATTGGTGATATTGTGCGCGGTTCTTACCGTTCTGTCCACAACTTGACGTGCCCTTCCCGATCGATGATGCCCATCGCATGCACCGCGTGGGCCGGCGTGCCATCACTAGCTTCCAGGTGGAACCGGAACGCGCGCGAGGAGACCGTGAGGAGTTTTTTTTGCATGAGCTGCGCGAGCCTGCCGAGGTCCGCTTGGGGAAGATACGCCCGGAGGTCTGCTTCCATGCCATCGACGGATGAGAACGCTTGGTCATCGCCCGTGCCTTCAAGGCCATCCTCCCCCGACCGAAAGGCTCGAAGGCCCGCCACCCCCTGAGGGCTCAGACCGAGCGCTGCGAAGATCACCGGCGAGGTGGTATTCACGTTGACCGCCCCCGAGCCATAGACCGTCACATGCGGCTCAAGCCAGCGATAGATCGCCGGAGACACCCCCTTGACCAGCCGAAGCTCCTCGAGCTGCTCGAACGGCCCGTTTTTGCAATCGTAGGCGTTGGCCAGCCCCCGATAGTAAAAATGCTCCGCGCCATGCGGCTCGGCATCATCATCCTCATCGCGCCAATCACTGATCGCATCGGCGAGGGCGTCCGCGTCATCGGGTGCCAGCGGCGTCACCGAGCGGATCAACCGGTCGAGCGCATCCTTCGGCGCGGTGTTCAGATTCAGCCGGCGCTCTTCATCGGCCAGGCCATAGCGGCGCTCCGGATCGGGCTTCGGAGATGACATCAACGAAAAGATCCCGTCCCACTGCGTGCGATCATGAAACGAATCCGCCCAGGGATCGCTGAGCGTATCGACCATCGATGCGTCAAGGGCGAGCGCTTCGATGGCCTTCAGCAAACCGGCCTGGGCGATCCCGCGCATGCGCAACTGGCCGAGCATGCGGTCAGAAAACCGCAGCCCGGCGGAGGCTTGGGACGCCACGCTGACGGCGAAGAGGCTCAGCAAGAACGTCACCCACAGCACGTAGATGAGGATGCTTCCACCATGAGGATGGTGGATGGTGGATGGTGGATGGTGGACGTGAAGGGGTCCACGATCCACGATCCACGATCCACGATCCGCGATATCACTCTGTTGTCGGTTCATCGATGTGTCCTTGGGCAAGAAACACCGTATGCGTCTGGGTGACAGGCGGCCGCCGGCCCTCCTGCGTGGTCACCTCAACCGTGACCGCCAGCGGCGGCGACGGCCCGCTCCAGTGGCTGCTCCACGCTTCGACTCCGCTGTCGGGGTGCTTGCCGAAATACCGAAGGCGCAGGCGCGTCACGCGATCCAGCACCGGCTCGCAGCGATCGCGCAGCGAGACGGTCCGCGTCTGCGCATAGGGAACAAACGAGCGGCAGAGCACGTGATCCCGCTCGCGAAGAAAATAGCCGATGCGGCCCAGCGTCCCTGAGGGCCAGGCCGATGGGCGCTCGGCCTCGACGGTCGCGGCGGAAAACCGATCATAGGCGCCGTCGAAGGGCACCGGCGAAAAGGTGCGGAGGCTGCGCAGATCCCGCCGGATGAACTCGAAGGCGATCAACCCGGATTGCCCTGCTGCGCTCAATTCATTCGCCCGCTGCCAGACCCGAAGCCCGCCGGCAAACGCCGAGACCATGGCCCCGCCGGCCAAGGCCATCAGCGAGACGACCACGAGCATTTCCACAACCGTAAATCCGCGGCCAGCGCGTGGCGGTGTCATGGCTCAGGGGTCGCGGGGATCGGCATCATCGACGCGGTGTGAATGCGGTAGGGATGGCCGGCCTGCTGCCATTCCACGGCCAGCGCGGCCTCTTGAGTGGTGGGAGTCGCGGGGGCTACCGTCAACTGCCAGCGGAACGTCTCGCGGCCGATTCGGAAACTCCCCTCCGGCCGCAGCTCCGCACGCTGGTGAATGCCTAATTCCACTTCGGTGAGTTTCGCCGAGGCGAAACTGTACGCGCGCAGGCGATTGCGGGCCACGCTGAGGGTGTAGGCGCTGCGGACGAGCCCTTGCAGAATCACCGCCATCCCGGCGGCGAGGATGGCGACGCTGATGAGGACTTCAATCAGGCTGACGCCCTTAGTCTTGGCTCGCCGCCTGCACGGCCCAATTCGTGACATCGTCTTTGCCCTCGACCCCGTCGGCCCCCACGGAAAACAAATCATAATCCCTGGGCGGATGCGTCCCCGGATACCGATACACGTACGGCCGTCTCCACGGGTCCAGCGGCTCCTGCTCAATGTACGGGCCTTTCCAGTTATCCGCCACCGGCGGGCTGGTCGGCTTGGCGATCAGCGCCTGCAAACCCTGCTCCGTCGTCGGGAATCGGCCGTTGTCGAGCTCATACAGCTTCAGGGCGGTCGCGATGTTCGCCTTGATATCGGTCTTCGCAATGCCGATGCGCGCCTCTTCGGACCGGCCCGCTAAGCGTGGCACCACCATCGCCGCCAACGCTCCAATAATCACCACCACGAGCATCAACTCAATCAGCGTAAACCCTTGTCTAATCTTTTCCATCGTCGCCTCCAGGTTACGGATTAATTGTGCTCATCTCAAAGATGGGCAGCAGCACGGCCATGACGATGAAGCCGACGATCAGCCCCACGCCGACGATCAGGATCGGCTCCACCAGCGCGGCCATCATCTGCAGCAGCCGCTCGCTGTCTTGCTCGTAATAGCGGGCGATTTCCGTCAGCGATTCTCCCACGTTGCCGACCTCTTCGCCGACCGCCACCGTGTTGACAAGGAAGGCCGTGCCGACCGACAGCTCTTTCAAGGCGCTCGAAAGCGGCGTGCCCTGCCGCAGCGCTTCGGGCAGCCGCTGGAACTCCTTGCGGATCATCCGATTGCCCACCACCCAGAGGGCCACGTCCATCGCCTGAAGAATCGAAATGCCATGGCCAAGCTGCAATCCAAAGGAGCGGGCGAAGCGAGCGACGTCGATTTGCTGGATCAGCGGGCCCAGGAGCGGAACCTTCAGCAGGAGCCCATCGATCGCCAGCCGGCTGCGCTCCCCGAGGTTCCGCCAGAGCACAATGCCGAGCATCACCGCGGCGGCCACCGAGGCCCAACACCACCAGGTCGACATCACCTCGGAAATCGCCAGCAGCCCGCGCGTCGCCGCCGGCAGCCGCGAGCCTAAGCCGATGAGCAGGCGCGAGAGCCGAGGCATGACGAACGTCATCAGAAAGATCACGGTGCCGCAGCCCACCGCCCCGACGAACGCGGGATAGGTGAACGCCATGCGGAGTTTCATCCGAATCGCTTCCTCCTGCTCGGCTTGCTCCGCCAGCCGCTCGAGCACGGCGTCCAGCGCCCCGCTGATCTCTCCGGAGCGGACCAGGTTCGCGTACAGCGGGGAGAAGACCGTGGGGAACTTTGCCATCGCCGAGGAGAGCGTTTGGCCCTGGCGCACCTCTTCGCTCAGCGCGCGCAAGACGTGTTTCAGGTACGGGACTCTGGCCTGATCTTCAAGGATGCTCAACGCCCGCAGCAGCGGCACGGCGGAGCGCGTCAAGCTGGCGAATTGCCGCGTCATCATCGCCAAGGCGGACGAGGGCACTCGCCGCGGGCGGAGGGGGGTCGCCGGTCGCTTCACCGAAACCGTCTGCCCATCGGCGTGCTCGCGAATGCGCACCGGCACATACCCGGCATGCGTCAGGTAGGCGAGGACTCCGCTGCGGTTCTCCGCCTCCAGGATGCCTTCAATGACATCCTGCGGTCCGCGTTTCGCTGTGTAGTGGAATTTTGGCATTTTCAACATTGATTACAGTGATGCTCACTGTAATCACCCTCAGGTTTCCTCTTTGGTCACGCGGAGGAACTCATCTTCTTGCTCTTGGGTCACACGCGTCACTTCCTCCGGCGTCGTCAAGCCCTGGGACACTTTCTCCCAGCCGTCTTGCTGCATGGTGCGCATCCCGCATTCAATCGCCTTGCGCCAAATCGCATCGGAGGAGGCGCGCTGCAGCACGAGCTGCTTGATGGGCTCGGCCATGACCAGCAGCTCATAGATCGCCGTTCGGCCGAAGTAGCCGGCATGCCCGCACGCCTCGCAGCCTTTGGCTTGAAACCGGCGCTTGAAATCCTTGCGCTCCGGCGCGATCTCGACCTTGCAGTCGGGACAGAGCAGCCGCACCAGGCGCTGCGCCATGAAGCAGGACACCGAGGAGACGATGAGATACGGATCCACCCCCATATCCAGCAAGCGGGTCACGCTGCTGGCGGAATCATTCGTATGCAGCGTCGAAAAGACCAGGTGGCCGGTTAGCGCGATCCGAATCGCCAGCTCGGCCGTCTCATAATCGCGCACTTCCCCAACCATCATCACATCCGGGTCGTGGCGCAGCATGCTGCGCAGCCCGGTCGCAAAGGTCAACCCGATCGATGGATGAATCTGCACCTGCGTCACGCCGTCCATTTCGTATTCCACCGGATCCTCGATGGTGATGATCTTCCGCCGCTCGGTATTGATCGTATTGAGCATGCCGTAGAGGGTGGTGGTCTTGCCGCTGCCGGTCGGGCCGGTGACGAACAGCAGCCCGTGGGGCTGGGCGATGATGCGCTGCAGCCCGTCGAGATCCTCGGCGCGAAACCCCAGATCTTTCAACGCCAGCAGCATGGTGTTGGGCAGGATTCTCACCACGATGCTCTCGCCGGAGGGCGTGGGCAGCACCGAAATGCGCAGATCGAGCTTCTCCTCCCCCACTTTAACACTCGCGCGCCCGTCCTGAGGCAGGCGCCGCTCCATGATGTTCAGGTTGGAGAGCACTTTCACGCGCGAGAGGATGGCCGGAAACAATTGCCGAATTGCCGGTGGCACGTCCACGTTGCGCAGCACGCCATCGATGCGATACCGCAGGCGCACCTTGCCGCGGTACGGCTCCAGGTGGATGTCCGTGGCGCGGCGGTGATGGGCTTCGACCATGAGCTGGTTGACGAGCTTCACGACCGAGGCGTCATCCGCTAGCTGCTCAATATCCTCGACCGCCCCCTCGCCGACGGCTTGCAGGCGGAGACTCGCCGGCTGATCCTTCACGAGCTGGCTGACGGTTTCAGCGCCGATGCCGTAGTGCTTCTTGATGGCGCGCTCGATGTCCTCCTCGGTCGCCAGCACCGTCTCGATGCGAAAGCGATCCTGCAGCGCCGTCTGCAATTCGTCGGCCAGGCGCACGTCTTGGGGATTCGCAATGGCGACGGTGAGGCTGCCGTTGCCGGCCCGAACCGGCATGACCTTATAGTGCGTGGCGACCTTCACCGGCATGGCGTCGATCGCCTGCCGCTCCACGCTCCCATCGGCGAAGCGCGTCCACGGCATCCCGTACTGCTCGGAGAGCGCGCGCAGCAGCTGCTCCGGGCTGAGCCATCGGCGCTCCAGCAGAATCGTCCCCAGGAACCGCCGGCTCGACGCCTGCTCCTGCATGGCTTGCTCGAGCTGCTCGGCGGTCAACACCCCGCTCGTCACGAGGCCCTGCCCAAATTTCGTCGGTTTAGAGGCTGCCATGGCTTTTCAGTTGCGAGGAGAGCGATCGCAGGATGCGCTGCTGATACGCTCGCACCACCTCTCGCAATTCGCGCTCCAAGACCAGCACCAGTTTCACCTGCCGCAAGCCCGCGAACTTTTCGGCCTGGCTCACCGCTTCCACATCGAGCGGATTCGCCAAGGCGATCGTGACCGTCGCGGCATCCGCGCGGACGGGAAAGCATTTCCCTGAGGCCAGCAAAGATGCCGGAAACTTTTTCACCGCCTCCCAGTCGACGCGCCCTTCGCTGAGCGGCTCATGGGGAATACGAAACTGCTCCGAGAGCGTTTCCAGCAGAATCTTCGAATTGATGAACCCAAGATCGATGAGCGTAGCCCCCAGGAATTGGCCGGTGATGCGCTGATGCTCAAGGGCGAGCTCCAGCTGCCGGCGCGTCACCAACCCGCGCTCCATCAGGATTTCTCCGATCCGCTTGTTCGATCTCGACGTCTCCATCGGTCCCTCAAAAAGGCAGCTGGCCGACCATGTAAAACTTCTCCTCCGGCACCGAATCCACGCGGCCTGACAAGATTTTCTCGCACCCCTGCACCACGTCTTCCACGGTGACGTATTCCCCTGGCTTGCCGGTGTACCCTTCGGCGACGAAGAAGGGCTGGGTCATGAAGTTCTGCAGTTTGCGCGCGCGGGCGTACAGCGTGCGATCCGCCTGGGAGAGCTCATCCAGCCCGATGACGGCCACGATGCGCCGAAGCTCCTCGTACTTCTGCATGACGCGCAAGGCGTCGATGGCCACATCGAAATGCCGCTGCCCCACGATATCCGCATCCAGATTGCTTGAGGAGGACAGCAGCGGATCCACCGCCGGATACAGCCCCAGCTGAATGCGCTCGCGCGAGAGCACCATGATGCTTTCCAAAAAGCTGTAGAGGGCGACGACGGCCGGATCGGTCAGGTCATCCGCCGGCACGTAGACGGCCTCAAGCGAGGTGATCGAGCCGCTGCCATCCGAGGCCGAGCGGATCCGCTCGTGGAATTCGCTGGCCTCCGCCGCCAAGGTCGGCTGATAGCCGGTTTCCGACGGCACGCGGCCGAGCAGGGTGGAAATTTCCGCGCCCGCCTGAAGAAAGCGGAACACATTGTCGACAAACAGCAGCACATCCTTGTTTTCCCGCTGGATGGATTCGGCGAGCGTCATCCCGGTCATGGCCACGCAGAAGCGCGCCCCGGGCGGCTCATTCATCTGGCCGTAGACCAATTGCACTTTGTCCAGCACCTCATGATGCTGCAGCGCGTAATACAGCTCGTTGCCTTCGCGGATGCGCTCGCCGGCTCCGGTAAACACGCAGGCCCCGTGATGCTCTTTCACCATGTTATGAATCAGCTCCAGGGTGAGCACGCTCTTGCCGAGCGCTGCGCCCCCCAGGATGCCGTTTTTGCTGCCCTTCACCAGCGGAAAAAGCATGTCGATGATCTTAATGCCGGTTTCCAGCAGCTGGGGCTCTTCCCCCCGGCCCCGCTGGGAGACTCGCGCTCCCGGCGGCGGGCGGCGGATGGGGCGCGTATCCGTGGGCACGATCGGCCCCTTCAAGTCCATCGGCCGGCCCAGCACATTGACCAGGCGGCCGTACATTTCATGCCCGACCGGAATGGTCACCGCCCCGCCGGTCGGCCGAGCCGCGGCGTTGCGCAGCAGGTTCAAGGTCGAGGTGAGCGCGATGCACCGCGCGAGATTCCCGGGCAAGTGCTCAGCCACCTCCAGCACCACCGGCGCGTGGTAGGCGGTTTCAGTTTCGATGACATCGAAGACGTTGGGCACGTCGCGCGAGGAGGGAAATTTCACGTCCACCACCGGCCCCTGGACCGCGACCACGCGTCCCATGTCCTGCCCGTTCTGCTTAGCATTAGCCGTGCTCATCGGCGCCCCATGGCTAGGTCTTCCCGAAAATGGCTTTTGCGGAAAAGAGCTCCCGCATGTTGCGATCGATGACCTCGCGCCGCTCCTTGAAATAGCGCAACTGCATCTGCTTGCCGCGGCGCTGCAGCTCCTGGGAGCTGCCCTCCAGATGGATGGAGCGGGCGGCGAACTCGGCCAACCGGCTCATGCCCAGGACATCCACCAGGGTCTGGCCCAGCCAGAGCCAGACCAAATACTCCAGCACGCTTGAGACCGCGGACTCCATCAGGACCGGCCCGCCGCGCACCCGCGGCGCTTCCTTGGCCTGCAGCCACGCGCTGCACGGCAGCACGCGAATCAGCTCAACGCGCTGCACCGTGAAGGAGAGGGCTCGCGGATACACGATGCTCAGCGCGCCGAGCGCTCCGCTCACGACGCGATTGAGCGCGTAGGTGCGAATTTCCTCCGCCCGCTGCCGGCGCGCCGCGTCGCCGGCCGAGGCAAACGCATGGCACGGAACACCGTGCTCCCGCGCCGCGGCAACACCCCGCTCGCCGACGACCATCAGTTCGCCGGGCTGCCGGTGATACTCCTGCAGCGAGCGGAGCATCACCTGATGATTCAAACCGCCAACCAATCCGGTATCCGAGGTGACCGCGATCACGCCCACCGGCCCTTCCGCCTGCATGAACGGATGCGACACGCTCTGCGGGTCGAAGGTGGCCGCGATCATCTCAATCGCCTCAAAGAGCGTCGGATTCGATTTCAGCGCGCGCTCCAGCGCCTGGAATTGCTGGGCCGCGATGGATTTCATGGCTTCCAGCAATCCGGCCAGGCGCGCGTTGAACACCATGTCCTGTTTGAGCTTCGTCAGCGCCGGCATCAGGGGGCCAATTGTTGAAGGTAGCGGCGCAGCATCTCGTCAAGCTGCGGTTTCATCTCGGCGGTCAGGGTCTTGCGCGTTCGAAGCTCCGGCGCGAACTGCGGAACCCATTGGCGCACGGCGGCTCCGAACTCCCGCTTGAATTGCTTGATATGGCTGGCCGAGAGCTCATCCAAGACGCCTTTCCGCAGCGCGTAGAGCTGCATGATCTGGTCCTCCATCGCCGCGGGGCGGTTTTTGTCTTGAACGAGCAGGTTCGTGATCGCCTCGCCGCGCTTGAGTTTCGCCTCCGCATCCGAGGAGAGATTCGTGCGCAATTGCGTCATCTGCAGCAGCTCCTGATACTGGACATATTCCAGGCGCAGTTTCCCGCTGAGCTCCTTCATCCCCGGCCATTGCGCCTTGCTGCCGATGCGGGACACCGACAACCCGAAATCGATGGCCGGCTTGATCCCCTTGTTGAACAGCGTCGTGTTGAAATAAATCTGCCCGTCGGTCATGGACACCAAGTTGCTCGGAATGTACCCGGTCAGGTCCCCCTGCAGGATGTCGCAAATGGGCAGAAACGTCATGGAGCCGTTGCCAAGCTCAGGCGTCATGGCGGCCGCCCGCTCCATGAGCTGCGAATGGATATAGAAGATGTCGCCGGGATACGCTTCGCGGCCCGGGGCGCGCTCCATCAGCAAGCTGAGCTGCCGGTACACCCAGGCGTGCTTCGTCAGATCGTCAAAGACCACCAGGACGTCGCGGCCGCGCCGCATGAAGTGCTCGCCAAGCGTCGCGGCGGTGTAGGGCGACAAATATTGCTCGCCCGGCGAGGAGGAGGCCGGACCGCTGACCACCACGGTGTACTCCATCGCCCCTTGGTGCTGCAGCAGCCGCACCATCCGCAGAAGATTGGAATAGGCTTTGCCGGTGGAGCAATAAATGCAGACGACGTTTTTCCCTTTTTGATTGAGGATCGCGTCGATGGTCAAGGTGGTTTTTCCCGTCATGCGGTCGCCGATCAGCAGTTGGCGCTGCCCTTTCGCGATGGGAATCACGGCGTCGAGAATCCTCGTGCCGGTTTCCAGCGTGTCTTCCACGCCGCGGCGCTCCAAGATCCCCGCGGCTTCGGCGAACACCGGCTGGTGCTCGGTCGCGGCAATTGGCCCTAAGCCGTCGACCGGCTCGCACAGCGCGTTGACGATGCGCCCGATGAACGGGTCTCCGACGGGCAGCCGGAATTCTTGGCCGCGGTTGTACACCTCATCGCCGGCGCGAATCCGCCCCTTGCCGCCGAAGACGAGCACCTGGACATCGTGCTCGGTGAACCCCATCACCATGCCGATCGCGCCATTCGCAAACTCCACCATCTGCCCGTTCATGCAGGAGGGCAATCCTACGACCCGGACGATCAGCTCCCGCACCGACTTCACCGTCCCGATCTCTCGAATTTCATACGCTGAGGTCTCGGGATGTCCCTGTGTGCTGTCTGCTGTGTGCTGTGTGCTGCCTGCCATCAGATCGCCTGCTGGGCTCGACGAGCCTCGTGTTGGATCTTTGACGCCAGCGTGCCATCAAGCACCCGGCTACCCACCGTCAGCGTCAACCCCGCCACCAGCGTCTCATCCACGACTTCGGTGAGTGTCACGTCCCGCCCGAAGAGCTTCTTCAGGTGGTCCTGAATCAACCGTCGCTGCTCCGCCGACAGGGGAAACGCTGAGGCGATCCGGGCTTCCTGCACCGCTTCGTCCGTTTTCAATCCATCGAGCGTGCCTCGCCCGTCGGCGAGCAGTTCCTCAAGCCAGTGAGATTGAATCTGCCGTCGGAACACCGCCGGGAGTGCGGCTCGGATCATCTCGCAGGCGCGGTCGATGGTGCGGCGCTCCATGTCTTGCTCGATTTCTTTGCGAATGGCGTCGCGGCTGGTCATCGCCATGTGGATGATCCGGTCACTCTCCGCGCGCGCCTCTTCGACCGTCCGCGCTTTCGTGGATTCGGCTTCTTGCTTGGCGTGCAGCACCATCTGCTCGGCTTCGGTCCGCGCCTTCGCCATGAGCTCGTCGTATTGCCGCTCGGCTTCCTTGACCCGCTCTTTCAGCTCCTCCTGGCGCCGCGTGTATTCGGCGTTGAGAGCTTGCAGCTGGGCGGTGGCGTGGGTGACCTGGCGGCCAAAGAGCATCTGCAGGACGATGACCCCGCCGATAAAACACACCAGGACAATGACCACCATCGGAAGAAACGACATTTATCGCCTCATCCTCGCGCCGCGTAGAGCTGCCAGACCACCAGAAACGCCACAATGGTCACACCGGCCGAAAAAAACAAATTGATCACCATCGCCGTCATGATCTTCGGAGCCGCTGAGGGATTGCGCCCCAGCGCTTCAATGCTCGAGAACGCGTTGGCCGCGAACACCAGCGACGGCCCGACAATGGACATCATGAAGATCACCGTCAGGGCCACGTTGCGGCTGACCGACAGCTTCCAGGCCGCGGCGATGATGACCATGATCCCGACGATCGCCATGGTCGTCCCAATCGCCACCGGCACCGCCCACTGATCCTTCATCATCTTTCTCCGCTGATAGCTGATAGCTGATAGCTGATAGCTTTCATGGTAGTTCTACCACTGCGGTGACGACATCATCCGCCACACGGACAATCCCTCGTCGAATCGCCAGCTCGCGTCCATCGATGGTGAGCGCGCCGGAGATCAGGCGGCTCACGAGCGGCCGATGCAGCGGCAGCACCTCAAAGGTCCCCTGCTCGCCTGGGAACACGACGCTCTGCGCCGTGCCGCGATACAGCACCTTCGCCGGACTCGTCACCAGCACTTCCACTTTCGGTATCGCTCTCGTCGCCATCTGATTCAGATACTTTCCTTTACTCCCAACAAAAGCCAAACAGCACAAAACCACAGGGCGAACAGAACGCTCAGCTGTTCCCTCTGTGGCTTGGGCGCAACGTACGGCGTTAGCGGCTCTTCGTTATCGCTCAGGTCCTCCCCGCGGAGCGGCTCCCCCATCCTCAGGAGGCCCCTCGTTGGGAAACGCCTCAGGCTCGTTGGAAAACCCCGAGACCGTCTTGAGCCGCCGTTGCCAGGTGAAGAAGAACTGCCCGGCCAGCAGCCCCATGAAGATCACGATCAAAAAGATCACCAGCCACGTCGTCGTGGTGGACGGCGCGTCCGATTTCAACGGCGATTCCTCGAGCATCTGGGGCACCGGCGGGCCGCCTGCAAAGGACAGCAGCTTCTCGAGCCGGGCCAAGTCCTCTTTGATCGTCTGGAGGGCCAGCAGGTTGCGCCGGTACGCGCCGATCCGCTGCTTCCTGGCGACCGACTCATCATCCTGCATCTTCTGGATGTCATCCAGCCGCGAGACGATGGTGCCGCCGAGCTGCAGCGCCGCGTCGCGGTACTCGCTTTTCTCCAGCCGCTTCATGAGAATCTGCGCATGGTTTCTCAAGCCGGCCAGGTCCGTGTCCGGAATGAACCACACATCTTTGACGACCACCTCAAAGATGCGGGTCTGCTTCGGCGAGAGGGTCACGTCCTCCTTGTGGACGAAGTAGAGGGAGCGCTCCGTATCAAATTCCACTTCCAGATCCCCGTGGTCGATGATGTCGCCCGGCTTGATCTCCTGCGGCAAATCGATGCGCACCGGAACCGTTTTGGCTTTTTCCGCCGATGGGTTGACGGCCACCACGCGCATTGTCATCGGCTCGCGCTCCGCCGCGCATACCGGAACCGTCATACCGCCAACCAGCGCCGCCGCCACCATCATCGCAACTCCCTGCCGCCTCATCGTCTTCTCCTTCCCTCTTTTGCTGACTCACTCAATCACTCAATCACCCAATCACTGAATCACTCGTTACTGATACGTCACATGCACCACTGGATCATCGATGCCGCCGAGCTTGTGCTCCATCAGAATCTGCATCACTTCGGTGGCGCCCTGGATCTCATCCGCTTTCTTGCGGACATCCTTCAGGCTGGGCGCTTCTTCAATGCCCTTCTTCACGAGCTGGCTGAAGTCATAGCCCTGATCGCCGGCCAGGCTCTTGATCGTCTCGGCCACCTCATCGACCGTTCGCTTGATCTTGCCGGTGCCGCTTTCCTCAGCCACGAGCCGCGGGATGCGATCCACCTTGACCTTCAGCAGCTCCAAGGCGTTGTTGAAATCACCACCGGTGGCCAAGGTGCCTCGAACCGCCTTCACCGCGTCCAAGGTCTCCTGCGCGATGTTCTTGACCCCGCCGCCCGCCGCGATCAACCCCTCCAGGGCGCTCAGCGTCGTTGATTCCACGAACACCGACCCGGCTTCCAGGTTACCGGTGGTCAGCTCTCGCACGAAGACATTGAACGGCTTGCCCGGGGTGAAGCCGTTGTCTTTCTTGATGTCGATGGCATATTCGTACAATCCCGCATTGCTGGTCGACTCCGTCATCGCGGCTTCCTTGGCGATGTTCACCGTCTTGCCCTCGGTGTCGACGAGGAAGATGTCGATCTTCGGCGAGAGCTTCTCGCCGGCGCGGTAGCGGAGCATCAGCCGCTCGCCGATCACCGCGGTGGGCGGCAGCAGCAGGCGTCCGGCGTACTTTTTGCCGGTCTTATCGAGTGAATCAGCCGCGGCCAAGCTCTTTTCGGCGGCTTCCTCGAGATTCTCGGTGGCCACCTGGCTTCGGACCGCCGCGTCCTCCAGGCTGATGATCGAGCTGGACACCGCGTTGGTGAAGTTGTTCAGCGTCGTCTGAATCAGGACGGTCTGCGTGTCCAGCTTGGTGTTGAGGTTCGTCGTCTGGGTATCCAGCTTGGTGTTGATGCTGTTGGTTTGAGTCGTCAGCTGGGTGTTGACCGCAGCCACCACATCCCCTCTGACCTGTGACAAGGGGGTATCAATCTTCTTCTCGACGGCGATGCTGAGCGTTCGCGGCGTCGTGAAGATCGCCCCAGTGGACGCGAGCCGGACTTTGGTCACCACGCTGTAGACCTTATCCTGGTCTAAGGTCGTCCCGCTCCACGTGTAGTTGTAGAAGCCGTTGACATCCGGCGCCCCATTGGTGGTGAAGGTGCCGCCGGCAATCGGCGAGGCAGGGCTGGCCGGGTCGAAGATCTTCACCTCGCAGAAGTCGGCGCCGTTTAAGAGAATGCCGTCGCGCCGCAGCGAAACACCGAGGGTCAGCGTGTTGTTCACCGCGTTGTACGAGTGCTCCGTGACCGCCTCATAGATGTGCACGATCTTGGTCTCCATGAAGACCGTGATCGACTGATCGCCGGTGAGCGGCCCTGCGCCGTCTGGATCAACGGCTGAGACGTTGACCGACTGATCCCCATAAGCGTTGTGAGACCACACGATCGTCCACGTGCCGTTCTGTAAACCTTTGATAATCGGAGCTGAACCGTTGCCTAACCCGGGCTGCGACCACGTGTACCCTACCGGAGAGGCTGTGCTCGTTGCGGTCAAGGTCGTGATGTACGCATTGCTGAGCAAGTCGCGGACATGGAACGTGATCTGCCACAAATCGATGGTCAAGGTCGCGTTCGAGACATCGAATCCATTGGTCAGGTCGAGCGGATTCGAAATCTTCACGATGACCGTCGTCGATTGGGTGTTGGGAATCGTCCATATGAACGACCCGTCATTGGCGACGATGCCGTCATTGGCCGTGCCTTCGCTCTCCTGAATGGCCGCGTATGTGGTCCCGCCATCAACCGAGTATTCGATCTTGGCGTTCGCCATGGTGCCGGTCGATGTCCAGGTGATGGACTGCTGGTCATTGGTGATCAACCGTTCCGCCCCATTGGGCGCCACCACGGTGAAGGTGCCATGAATCTTGAAGTTCGCTGGCGACACGTTGAACACCGTGCTATCCAGCGAATCGCTGATGCGGATTTTCACCGTGTCAGAAATCGCGTTGGGCACGGTCCAGGTGAATGAGCCGTCGTTCGCGACAATCCCGTCATTGGCCGTGCCTTCGCTCTCCTGAATCGCAGCGTAGGTGGTGCCCCCGTCCGTCGAGTATTCAATCTTGGCATTGGGGATGTTCCCGCCCCAGGTCCACGTGATGTTCTGGGTGCTGCCCACGCCCCAGGTTTCGCTCCCGACTGGAGAGGAAAGCGTAAACTGCCCTTGGATGCGGAAGACCGCGTTGGATTCGTCGTACACCGCCGCGTCATTCACGTCCACCACCCGCACGATGACGTTGGGCGACGGCAGGTTAGGAACCGGATTCCACGTGTACGTCGTGCTGCCGTTGGCGGTGTTGGACAGCGGATCAGCAATCGTGTACGGCGAGGCCAGGCTGTAGGGGAAGCCTGGGTCGCTCAAACCCAGTGTGGAGTATGCGATGAGCTTCACCGAGGTGATGTTGCCGGTCGTCGTCCACTGGATCGTGTCGCTCAGGCCGATCCGATACCCCTCGCCGCCGTTCGGCCGCGTCACTAAGAAGACCGCGCGGATCTTAAACGCGTTATCAGAAAAGTCATACGCATCCAGGTCCAAACTGCTTTTGACGCGGATCTTCACCGTTGGGGTCGTGGTAATATCATCCGGCACGGTCCATTCGAAGAGTCCGTCATTGACGGTAGCCACACCACCGTTCATGGGAACGTACGTGCTGCCGTTGTCCTTCGTGTAGTCGAGGAACACATTGGCGACGGAGCCGTTCCACGTCCAGGTCACATTGTAGGCCTGGTTGGCGTTCAGCACGATGCCTGAGGCATCCGGCGTCAAGACCTTGAAGTACGCCTTGATCTTGCCGTTGAAGTCAGATGTGTCAAAGGCCAGCGGATCGTTGGTCGCATGGACCTTGACGCGGAACTGCGAGGTGATCGTATCCGCGACCGATGGCCACAGCCATGTCCGCTCCGCATCAACCGCGCCGGTATTGTCCGCGGTCGTCGTCAGCTGGTACGGGAAGGTCGAGCCCTGATCCGTCGAGTAGAGAATGGTCGCCGTGGCGACATTGGCGGTCGTGCTGGTCCAACGGATCAGCTGGGTCGTCCCCACATCCCATTTATCCGCGGCTCCGTTGGGCGAGACCACCGCAAAACCCGCCACCATCTTGAAGGCGTCTGAATCATCGTAGGCGCCGGCCTCATCGAGCGGATACGCGACGCGAACATTGATCGTCACCGGGCCGGTGGAGAGCTCGGTCAGATCCGGCGTATTCCACGAGTAGGAGCCGGTGTTCGACACGCCGGCGGCAATCGAGATGCCAGCGCTCGCAAACGCGTCTTTGGAGTAGTAGAGATTCACGGTCGCGTTCTGGCCGACGGTGTTCCACGTGATGCTGTACGGCCGCTTCGCCGTCACCCGCTCATTGAGCGCTGGCGCGGTCACGGTGAATGACGGCACGACGCTGAAGGCGTTCGAGACGCTGAAGGCCAGCGGCTCATCCACATCCTGGATCCGGATCTTCACGTTCGGGGAGACGATACCGGCCACATTCGGCACGTTCCACGGATAGCCAGGGTTGCCGCCGCCAGAGGGTGTGCCGGCCGTGATGGAGTTGTAGGTTGTGCCATTGTCGGTCGTGTAGTCGATCCGAACCTGCGCGAAGGAGCCAGTCTTGGTCAACTTGATGTTGTAGGTGCTGCACACCCTCCAATTGTCGCTCGAGACCGGCGCGGTCACCGCCACCGACCCGATGATCTTAAAGGCTGGAGAGATCGCGTAGACATTGGTCGCATCGGCGTTGTTGGTGATCTTGATCTTCGTGTTCGAGCCGAGCACATCAGGCACTTTCCAGGGAAAGCCCGTCGCCCCTTGGCTGGCGTCGAAGGCGTTGGCCTGGGTGCCCACGCTGTCTTGGCACACGCTCCACGTCGATCCGCCGTCGGTGGAGTACTCGATCTTGACGGTCGCCATGTCCCCTTTCTTCGTCCACTTGATGTTGAAGACCGAATCCACCACGACGGTTTGGCCGGAGGTGCTGGGATCGGTCAGTGCGAGGGCCGTGCGGATCGTGTGCGGATTATTCGACACATCGGTCACCTCAGGATCGGTGGTGTCGGTGACACGGATCCTGGCTTGGTTCGTGATGGCGTTATTCGGCACGGTCCACAGGTTGTAGGAGCCGGCGGCCGCCGGGGTCGAGCCGACCGCGGTGGTCCACGTCGAGCCATTGTTGATCGAATAGTCGATCGCCACATTCTGAATGGCCCCAACCGTCTGCCACTGGATGGTCGGCACATCTTGCGCGATCCAGACTTCGGATCCGGCGTTGGGATACGTCACCGTGACCTGGCCCTTCACCTTGAAGTTGTTCACGGACTGATCGGTGATGTTCAGCGCCCCGTCGGAGAAGAGCGTTGTCAACCGAACCTTCGCCGTCGTGCTGGTCGTGATCGTCGGCGGGATGGTCCAGGTGTAGGCCCCGGAGTTCGAGGGAGTTGAGGCGGTGATGCTGCTCCAGGTCGTGCCGGCATCCGGGCTGTACTCGATCTTCAAGTTGCCGATGCTGCCGGTCTTCGACCAGAGAATGCCGACGGTGTCATTGACCGTGAAGACCTCGAAGCCGTCTGGATACGTCAGGTTCACCTTCCCCTTGATGGTAAACGCATTAGCCGAGGTGTCGAACACCGACGAGTTGCCGGTGTCGACGACTTTCACCCGCAGGCTGGTCATGATCTGGTCTGGAACGGTCCAGCTGAAGGTGCCGGCCGCGGCACTCACCGGTCCGGCGGTGGTGATCAGGTTCGGATACGTGGAGCCGTTATCGATCGAGTAGTACAGATCGACCGTAGCGACGCTGCCGAACTTGGTCCACTTGATCTCGTAGCCGTCGTTCACAAAGAGCGTGATGCCGGCCGCGTCAGGCTGGGTCAGCACGACCTGCCCCTTCACAGTGAAGTTGTTGTTTGAATCATCCAAGACCACGGTGTAGGGCGTATCGCCCTGCAGCCGGATGCGCGCTTGGGTGCTAGTCACCGTGGAGTCGCTGATGAACCACGCGTAGCTGCCGGCGGCTGCGGCGATGCCGGTGGCCCCGGTGATCGCGGTGTAGGTCGAGCCGCCGTTTGAGGAGTACAGGACTTGGACCGTGTAGCCGGCGGTGGCCCAGTCGCCCTTCTTGGTCCACGTCACGCTGTAGGTCGAGCCGGCGTCCCACGACTCGGTGCCGAGATTCGGGGAGGTGACGGTCAGCGACCCGCGCACTTCGCTGTTGCCAGCGCCCACATTCACCGTCGTCGCGTTATTCGGATCTGACACCCGCAGCTTCAACGCCGCCGTGAGTGTTTGCGTCACGCTCCATGAATAGCTGCCGGAGTTGGGCACGATGCCGTCATTGGCCGTGCCTTCGCTCTCCTGGATCACGGCCCAGTCGCTGCCGCCGTTGACCGAGTATTCGATCTTGGCGTTGCCGATCCCCAGAGCCGTGCCCTTATCCCACTGCACCAGGAACGGCGTTTCAGCCGTCACCACCGCCCCGCTTTCCGGCGCGGTCAGGTCGAAGATCCCGACGATTGCGAACGTGTTGGACACGGTCTGCACAACGTACGGGTTCGCCTCGCTGTTGCCGTCGGTCGACTTGATCTTGCCGGTGTTGGTGACGTTATCCGGCATAGTGGCCCACGTCCAGTTGTAGGTCCCGGGCGCGGTCTGGGCTTGCGTCGTGAGCAAGCTGTAGTTGGAGCCGTTGTCCGAGGAGTAGTAGAGCTTGATGGACGTCACCGTGCCGGTGGTCGTGTAGGTGATCGCTTGCGTCTTCGGCGTCACCGGAACAGTCGCCGGCATGTTCGCCACCTCCACCTTGCCCGCGATGTGGAACTGGGCCGATTGGGCGGTGACATTCCCATTGCCGTTATCGGTCACCCGCAGCAGGATGTTCTCGTGGATCGCATCCGGGATGTTGTTCCAGGTGTAGGTGCCGGAGCCGCTGGTCAGCGTCACCAGATCCGCCCCGGCCCCCAAGGTGGTCCAGGTGCCGCC
>JACQWM010000060.1 GCA_016209275.1 Candidatus Omnitrophota bacterium | reverse complement strand
GGGTAGTCGTGTCCGGAACGGATAAGCGCTGAAAGCATCTAAGCGCCAAGCCGCCTCCAAGATAAGGTTTCCCGGGGCGCAAGCCCCCTGAAGGCCTCTGGTAGACTACCAGGTTGATAGGCTGGACGTGGAAGACCCGTGAGGGTTTCAGCGAACCAGTACTAATCGGCCGTGCGGCTTAACTACTTTTTCTTCTTCGCGAGACACTATCGTTGTTCTTCAAAAAATGCCTGGTGACCATACCGAGGGGGCCACACCCGATCCCATTCCGAATTCGGAAGTTAAGCCCCTCAGGGCCGATGGTAGTCATCCCGCAAGGGATTGCGAGAGTAGGTCGTTGCCAGGCTATTTCTTTTCCCCTCCCGCCACCTGCTTTTGGCTGCAATTGCGCCGGCTGGCCTGCGTCTTCGGATCGCTGCGGCTAGCGTACTCTTGAGTACGCGGCGCCTCGCGATCCATCGACTCGGCTTCAGCCGGCGCAATTTCGCTTCAAAACCAGTGGCGGGAGGGGAAAAGTAGCGTGGTTTGCAGATGATTTCGTATGCGCGGTGGCCTGCGACCGAGCCCGCGCGGGCGGGCGACGGGAGTGCCGTTTACCCTAAAGGTAAACGGCCGCTCTAGGATCGCTCGCCTTGCGTACTGTTCAGTACGCGGCGGCTCGCGATCCGTCGGCTCGGCTTCAACCAGGGCGTTTTCGCTTCGGAATGGCCGGGAGGATGGGGGAAAGCTGGGTTACGAGGAGTCTGAAAAGGCGTACAATGTAACTGGTGCAGCATGCGCAGCGTCGAGCCAACAATCAACGTCTAACCCAACGGCGGTCCATCCGGACCGCCGTTTTTATATCAAGAGAGAATTCCGGCGCGTTGGAAGAAGGATCTAACTTCAGGAGGGAAGAGATGAGAAAAATAGCCTGCATGGCCGCTGCTTTGGTTGTGTTGACCTGGTTTTCTTCTGATTGCTCAGCATCGGAGCAGCCAAAACGGACTCCTGTCGTCAAGACACCACATGCGATTTGGAAGCGAAACGGCGACGATGTCTATAACACAAACATTGGGAATATCGGCATTGGAACAGCTCAACCTACTGAGAAGCTCAACGTTGTTGGTAACGTCAAAATTAGCGGCCTCAATCATGGGGTAATTTTTCCTGATGGAACGATCCAAGCGACCGCGGCCACTGCAAGCGTCGGAGTGCCCTCAGGTTTTTCCATCATTGGAGAAACCACTCAATCCCCACCGGGCTATTCTTTCCTTGGGACGATTCCTGTCGGAACGGATTTTTGGTTTGATGCGGGTAGTCAACTTCAAGTCGGGCGTGGGTATGTGTCCGGTGCAACCATTAGAAATCTGACGTATCTACTTGGCGGATTACAAGGGTCCACCATTCTTAATCTGGTCACGGTTGTGAAAAAGATCTCACAGGCGACCGTGAGCTATGATGACGGGATCGCACAACCCATGCCAACTTCGAGAAATAACCTGACGGCAGAAGGGGTTGGAGGAAAAATCTACGCAATCGGTGGCTCGACGACCGCGGTTGGTTCTGCGACCGATGCGGTGGAAGCGTTTGATCCTGTGACCAATCATTGGACGACAAAGGCCCACTTGCCAACGGCTCGATTCGCTCTAGCGAGCGCGGTTCTCGATGGGAAAATCTATGTGATTGGCGGTCACAATGGAGTCAGCGGGATTGATGCGGTCGAAATATATGATCCGTTGAGTGACAGCTGGACCTCTACGACGCCGCTGCCCACTCCTCGTTGGAGTCTTGCCGCAGCATCGGTCAATGGCAAGATTTACGCCATTAGTGGTACAGTCGTCTCTGGCGCGCAAGATGGCCGAGTGGAGGAGTACAATCCTGCTACGCATGTTTGGTTAACCAAAGCGCCGATTCCAACCCCACGACGTGGCTTGCGGGCCATCGTAGTGAACAACCGTATTTTTGCGATCGGGGGCTATTCAGAGTCTGGCGGTGTTCTTGGGATCGTAGAAGAATATAACCCCAGCACTGATACCTGGAAATCCCGTCCACCAATGCCAACCGCACGACAGTTTCCTGCGGTTGGACTTTTAGGGAACAGCATCTGTGTTTCGGCTGGAAGTCTTGGAGCCGGCGACTCTGCTGTTATTGAATTATACGAGCCGCTCTTCGAGTACTTTCTTCACAAGAAAAATTAATTTCCCAGGATTTCTGGAGACGAGACTTAGGGGAGTTCCAGCTCGAGTTCCGGAGTTCCGGGGACACGAGACTTAAGTCGGCAGGATACCGAGGCTATGCGGGCTCGGGCGCAGGACTCCGGTGGCGGGACGGCGGGGAGATTGACAAAGGGAAAAACGTAAGATATAATTAGTATCGATAGAGTAAAACGTAAGACACTCAAGGAGTCCGGCCATGACGCAGGTGACGGTGTCCTCGAAATACCAGGTGGTGATTCCGAAAGACGTGCGGCGGCAAGTGCCACTTCACACCGGCCAAAAGCTGGCCATCGTGGTGAAAGAAGGCACCATTACCTTGCTGCCGGATCGGCCCTTGGCAACGTTTCGCGGCTTCCTCAAGGGCATGAAAGTCTCGGATCTTCGCGAGAAGCGGGATCGGATGTGACTCGTCGTCGATGCTGATTGATTCCTCCGGTTGGCTGGAGTTTTTTACCGAGGGGCCGCTGGCCAGCGAGTACGCTGCACACCTGAAGCATCTTCCCACCGTCGTCACCCCGGCAATTGTTCTCTACGAAGTCTACAAGATCATCAAGCGCCAACGCAGTGAGGAAGAAGCCCTCGCGGCTATCGCCCAGATGGGCAAGACCCGCATCATCCCGCTGACCGATACCATCGCATTGACCGCCGCCGACTTGAGCCTCGCCCATCGCTTAGGCATGGCGGATGCCATCATCTATGCGACAGCGTTGACCGAAGGGGTGAAGGTTGTGACCAGCGCCGCCGACCTTGCTCTACTTCCCGATGTGACCTATCTGAAAAAACCTTAAACATCTTGGGAGATCTAGGGGACACACGACGTCGTTGGGAGGTGGAGATGGCGGATCGGGCGGATATCTGGATTTCAGTGGTGTTGGGGGTGGGGGCAACCCTGTACGGGGTTGGGCTCATCCGGCTGCTGGCAGCGCAGTAACAGATGGCGATTGGGAATTCCGGGAACAGGGAGGAAGCGATGAAACAGAAAACCTTTAGGAGGAGAGTCAGAGCGACATGAGGTGGCGGATGCGGCGAAAATTCCTGCTGGGCATTGGCGTCGTCTGCCTGGTGGGCGGGATGGCGATTCTGTCGGTTCCAGCGGCCGAGCGCGTGATCGATGAGACCATCCAAGCGATCTTCCAGCGGGCGCATAGCGTGATGAAGGATCTGCGGGCAGACCTGCAAGCGGTGATGGATGGCTTTCTCGCGAGCGACCTCACGGTCATTCAAGAGCGGGCCAACAGGATCGCGAGCAAGATGAATCAGGTGGCGCGCCGGTACCCGCCGGAGAGCGGGGACGAGGTTGAGGAATGGAAGGCGCTGGCGGATATTGTGGAGCAGGCTCGGCTGCTGCAGCAAAAAGCCAATAGCGGCCACTATCAGGCCGCGTATCAGCACTATACGCTGTTGGCGCAACGCTGCATCTCGTGCCATCAGGTGCGCCGACAGTGGGGGAAGTTTTCTGACCCGCAGACAAGCCAACCCGTCGGGGGAGCCCAGGGACCGTCATCGGAGCCATAGGCCTACGGGGCGGTGACGCTGATGGTGCCGCTGAGGGTTCCGGCAAGATCGTGAGGATCCACCGCCACCACATAGATGCGATAGATTCCCTCCTGCCGAGGCGCTTCGGCCTTCACCACGGGCCCGCGGCCATCGACCTTCAGAGGAATCTCGCGGTTTTGGAATTCTTCCAGCGTTGGGGTTTCCTCGCTGGTTGAGGCGAAGTAGCGAAATTCCACGGCCTCGCCTTCAGGTTCCCAGTAATCCACGCGAATCTCAAAGGGCTCGCCGGGGCGCAACGCCTGCTGCTTGCTGAACTCCAGCGCCCGCACCGCCGGAGGCCGATTGCCCATGGGCTGCTTCGTATAGAGCGCTTGAAGTTTGAGGAAGGCGAATCGCTTGTAGCGCTGGTAATTCAGGTTCCACCAGATCAGGGAAACTTGATTGGCTTCGCCGAGCGCAAACGGAAACCCGCCCAGCGCATACCCTCGGTGCCGCTGAATGAACGCGGCCTGTTGCTCGTAGAACTCTGAGCGCTCCACATCCGTCAGCTCGATCGCCTTGCCATGGATGTCCCGAGGCCGGTCCCACGGCCCGATCGGCCCGAACTCCGTCACGACATACGGGATCGAGAGCTTGTCGATCACCTCCCGATGCGCGTCTTCCAAGCCCCCATAGACGTTCAGCCCGAAAATATCCACGCTGGGCGCATACCGTTTGACGTAGTCGACGGCGGACGTAAACGCTGAGGTGTGAATGACGGGATGATGCGGGTCGATGGCATGGACCTCCTGAACCAGCGCTTCAAGAAATCGGCTGAACGCCACGCGCTCTTCCTCTTTCCGGGTGAAGTGGATCGTTTCATTGCCGATATTCCAGAACAGAATGGCCGGGTGGTTCTTATACGCGGTGACGTACTGAATCGTTTCGTCTCTGACCTGGCGCTGATAGGCCGTATCGGTGATGTAGCTGCACGTGCCGTCCTCATACACGGGGTTGAGCCAGATGCCGGCGTCGACGTACAACCCGTAGCGGTGCGCTTGATCCAGAAACTCGCGGGTGCCTTGGCGCGTGCCCCAGGTCCGGACCGTGTTCGCGCCCATGGCTCGCGCCATCGCGAGATAGTCCGCGCCATCGCTGCCGCGCGCATAGGCCGCTCCCACACCCTGAAGCTCAAAGGGGCGGCCATTGAGCAGGATCTGCCAGTGGCCTTTGGTTCCGGCGATGCGGACGACGTTGCCGGGAGAGGAGCTGTGGCGGGAGGGCAGGCTGCCGCAGCCGCTGAGCGCAACCGTGAGCCATGCCACACAACCGAACCAACGGGGCCTCACGCGCAGGGAACTCGCCATTGATCCACTATACCACAGGGTGGAGTTTGCGAGCGACACCAGGCGGTGCTACACTACGCTCAGCGATGAGAACCAAGAGGATCCTCGTGGTGGATGATGAGCCGAAAATCCGTGAGCTGGTCAAGCGAGCCCTTGAACCGTACCACTATTACGTGGTGACCGCCTCGAACGGCGAGCAGGGGCTGCAGTATGCGCAGCGCCATCGAGTCGATTTGATCCTGTTGGATCTGATGATGCCAAAAATGGACGGGTTTGATGTCCTCCTGCGGCTGAAAGCGAGCGCGTCGACGATCGGCATTCCGGTGGTGATCTTAACGGCCAAAAGCGATTCGCAATCGATTCTCCAATCCCAAGCGTTGCTGGCGCGCGATTACCTGGTGAAGCCATTTGATCTTGAGGTGCTCGTGCGCACGGTGATCCGTTACGCGAAGCCTCAGCGGTTGGAGCAGGAGATCCCCTCGTGAGACGCATCGCTGCCATCGGACTGCTGCTTGTGGTGGCGGGCGCATCCGCATGGGCGCAAGACGCCCCTCGCCCGCAGGCGTCGGAGCAGCAAGTGAATGAGCTGATCGCGCAGTACACGCTGCTCGTCCAGGCCAACCAGGTTTCCAAGGCGATCACCATGGCGGAGCGCGCCTTGGCCGCTGCCGAAGCGGCCTATGGCTTGGACCATCAGCAGGTCGCGCAAGTCCTGAATGATTTGGGCTACATGCGCCAGCGGCAGAGCGGATTTGCTCAAGCGGAGCAGCTGCACCGTCGGGCCCTGGCCATCCGCGAGCGCGCCTTCCCTCCCAACGATGCGGCGGTAGTACAGTCGCTCAATAACGTGGGGAAAGCGTATGCCGCCCAGAACCGCTTTGCGGAGGCTGCGGCGGTCTATCAGCGGTCATTGGCGCTGACGGAACGCCATGTCGCCCCGAATGCTCCGCATGTGCTCACGGTCCTCGAACCGTACGAGCACGTCTTGCGAAGGCAGGGCATGACGGAAGCCGCTGATGCGATGGCCAAGCGGATCAAGGAAATTCGGGCCGCCACGCCCCCCTAGCGCGGGCGCGATACACGTTTGGCGATGCGTTCAACGTACATCGTGGTCAGCATCGAGCAAAGAATGGCGCCGGCAAAGAAGTAGATGCCGATGCGAGGTTCAATGGTGACGAGCGGGCCCAGCTTCACCAGCACGATGAGAATGGCGACCACGAAGACATCCAACATTGACCACTTCCCTAACACACTTAACCACCGGAGCAGTTGGCTGCGCTGTTCCTCCCGCAGCTTGAGAAACCAGAGAGTGGCCAGGGCGAGCAATTTGATGACGGGAAAGACCATGGAAAAGAAGAACACGATGGTGGCCAACGCCAGCTCGCTTTGCTCCCACAAGCTGACGATGCCTGTCCAGACGGAATAGCTCGTCTGCCAAAATAATTTTTTTGAGTAGAGGATCGGCAGCGAAAGACCCTCAAACAGGAACACGGCGGAGAGGATAATGGTGGGGAGAACGACAAGCGTTGACCGAGGATACCGCTGGTACAAGGCCAATCGGCGGCCGCTCATGAGTGAGGTTATAACACGCCGCGCGGTCAAAATAAAGCGGGGAATCTACCTCACTAACTTGCGGTGGAAATCGATCGCTCTTCAATAGCGCGGGCGCGTATGGTATGGTTGTAAGAAATGAGCGAGACGGCCATACGATCATCGAGCCTGGTGCTCGGCGCGATCATGGTGACGGCGTCGCTTGCTTGGGCGGCGGATCAGACGACCGGCCCATCCGAGGCCTCAAAGGACGCCACGGATGACCCTGCCGCCTCTTCAGAAGACGGGGTCGGCTGGCAGCACGGGCTCACGCCGTATAGCGATGTCCCCGCCCCAGAGAGCGAGGCGGAGGATGCCAAGGCCTTAGCTCCCTCCGGAAACCGCGAATGGCAAGTCGGGCTGTCGGATTGGAAGGCGACACCGCCCAAGGAAGACAGTGGGGGCGTTTCCGCGAAACCGTCCTCGGCGCCCTCGGCGGCGTCCACGCCCGCGCCGGCGGAGTCTCTGAAAGCCCGGAACTTGATATCAGGAAAGCCTCCTTCGACGGCCCCCCAGCCCCCCAGCCCACGCAAGGCGCTGCGGTCGGAAGAGCGGCCCCGCTAGAGACGCCTCCTCCACTTGAGCCAGTCGTCGGCTTCCGCTATCATGGTGGGGTGAGGAGCCGGTGATGGCGCAGCCGCAACAACGGATTTTGCTGGTGGATGATGATACAAGCATGCAGAAGCTCTATACCAAGCGGCTGGAGGTGGCCGGATATGCCGTCAGCGTGGCGGCGGACGGCGAAGAGGCCCTGGCAAAAACGGCGACCGACCATCCGGATCTCATCATTCTGGATATCATGCTGCCCAAGCTCAACGGCTATGAAGTCTGCGCCCACCTGAAAAAGAATCCTGCGACCAAACAGCTTCCCGTGGTGATGCTGACCGCCAAAGATCAACCGAAGGACCATCTCGCCGGGCTGATGTTCGGCGCCGACGTGTACCTCACCAAAGACGAGGACGATTGCGTGCTCCTCGAGCAAATCACACGGCTGCTGGCACCCCCCGCCGCCGCGACCGACTAAGCCGGACATTCCCAGGCTCCTCGGCCTCTTGACAAGAGACTCCTCCGTCAGCCATACCTACAGTAGGCACATCTCATAGGGGGCCGGATGACCGTGACCGAACGCCACGAGGAAATCCTTGCGGTTGAAGATGATGACGCCCAGGCGAGGCTGCTGCGGCGCGTGTTGGAATCGGCGGGGTTTCAGGTGCATACCGAGCGCACCGGGCTTGAGGCGCTGAAATACGCCGCCCAGCATCCGGTCGCCTTGGCGATACTCGATCTGCGCCTTCCGGATATTGATGGATTCTCCGTCTGCGAAGAGCTGCGCAAACGGTACGATTCCTGGGCGGTGCCGGTCGTGATGGTGACCGGCCTGGATCGTCCGATTGATCAAGTCCACGGGTATCGCAGCGGGGCTGATGTGTATTTGACCAAACCGTATAACGTGGCCGAACTGTTGCAGATCGTGGGGTCGCTGCTTCACGGCCCAAGAGGCTCTGAAGTCTCGTGCGGTTGCTACTGGTAAGGCGGGGCGCCCCGGTCGTCTCGCTCGCCAACGCCATCCGCCGCCGGCACTTGCGCTGGCGGCGGTTGTGTTTTAGAGTACAATAGATCATGAAGCAGCTGCTCCTGTATGATCTTGATGGCACGCTCGTCGATACGCTGCAGGATATCACGGAAGCGGCGAATCACATGCGGCAGCGCGTGGGCCTCACACCGAAACCGGCCGAGGAGGTTCGGCGCTACATCGGCGGCGGCGTGCAGGAGCTGGTGCGCCAGTGCCTGGAAACGGAGGACGCGGCGGCGATCGACGACGGTGTTGAGATCTACCGCGCCTACTATACTCGGCATTTGCTCGATCACAGCCGGCTGTATCCGAACGCGCAGCAGATGTTGGAGTATTTCAAGGATCGTCGGCAGGCCGTGATCACGAATAAACCCAATCCCTATTCCACGCAGATTTTAGAGGGTTTAGGCGTGGCCAAGTATTTTCGCGACATCATCGGCGGCAATTCCGGGTATCCGAAGAAACCGGATCCGGCCGCGCTCATGGCGGTGCTCAGCCACCAGGCGGTTCCATCGATGGACGCGGTGTTCATCGGGGACAGCCCCATCGATGTGGAGACGGGGCGGCGGGCCGGCGTGCTGACCGCGATGGTCCTGCACGGGTTTTCTGATGAGGCCGAGCTGCGTGAGGCCGCGCCGGATCTGCTCGTGAAAGACTTCGAGGAATTGTTGGCGCAAGCGCAGCGGCAGCGCTGGTAGGGCGATGAGCCGGAGGAGATGATGGCGCAAGGCAAGCGGCGTGTCCTGCTCGTTGATGATGAGCCCGCCATTGTGAAGACCGTGGGCAAACGGCTTGAAGTTGCCGGCTACGAAGTGCTGATCGCGATGGATGGGGAGGACGCCCTGACGAAAGCTCGCCTCGGCCAGCCCGATGTGATTATCCTTGATCTGATGCTGCCGAAGCGCAGCGGCTACGACGTCTGCAGCACCTTGAAAAATGATCCCACGTATCGCGCGATTCCGATCATTATTTTCACCGGCAAAGGCCAAGAGATGGACGAAACGCTGTGCCGGGAGCTGGGTGCCAACGCCTACATCAGCAAGCCGCGGCAGGCCAAAGCGCTGATTGAGCAAATCGAAGCCCTCCTCGGCCACGTCCTGCCTGAGCCCCCCGCCACGTAAGCATTCCGGCGTTGTCGCGGGCCTTCACGGGTGTTATACTACCGCCATCTTACCGACGAGAGCCTGGCATCCGCAGTCATGGCTGGACATTCCAAATGGGCGGGCATCAAGCATAAGAAAGCGATCGTTGATGCCCAACGAGGCAAGGCGTTTTCCAAGGTGATTCGGGAAATTACCGCCGCCGCAAGGATCGGCGGCGGGCATCCCGAGGCCAATCCCCGCCTGCGGCTCGCGATCCAAAAAGCCCGTGAAGTCAACCTGCCGAAAGACTCCCTCGAAAAAGCCATCAAACGCGGCACCGGCGAGCTGGAGGGCCAGGCGTTTGAAGAGATGACGATTGAAGGCTACGGTCCTGGCGGTGTTGCCGTGTTGGTGGAGCTTTTGACCGACAACAAAAACCGGACGAGCGCTGAAATCCGAAGCCTGTTTACGAAACACGAAGGCAATCTCGCTGGAGCCGGCAGCGTCTCATGGCTCTTTCAAAAGAAAGGCCTGATTCTCCTCAGCGCGAAGGGGCTCAACGAAGAGCAGCTGATGAACGCGGCCCTCGAGGCCGGGGCCGAGGACTTGAAGATGGAGGAAGGGCAGGCCGCCGTGACCTCAGACCCGCACGCCTTTGAGGCCGTGAAGAGCGCGCTGCAGAAGGCGGGATTTGCGTGGGAGTCGGCAGAGATCACCATGGTGCCCTCCTCGACCATGCGCGTGGACGACCCCTCAAAAGCGAAAACCCTGCTGGCACTTCTTGACGCTTTGGAGGACCAGGAGGACTCGCAGCACGTCTACGCCAATTTTGACATTCCCGACGCGCTCCTCACGGAGCACGCCTAAGACATGGTGATTTTGGGGATTGATCCAGGATTGAACGCCACAGGATTTGGGATTATCGAGACGATCGCGGACCGGTTGCACGTCAAAGCGGCTGGGGAGATCCGCCCGCCACGCGGCAAACCGCTGGCCGAACGGCTGAGTGCGATTCATGGCCGGCTCTTAGCGCTGATGGCCACTCACCGTCCGGACACGGCGGTCATCGAGAAGATTTTCACGCACCATGGGCATGTCACGACCGCGGCGATGATGGGCCATGCGCGCGGGGTGGCGTGCCTCGCGGCGCAAACCCAGGGGATTCCGTTAGTGGAGTATCCGTCCACGCAGGTCAAACGCGCCGTGACCGGCAACGGCCATGCGTCCAAGGAGCAAGTCGGACGCATGGTGGGGCAATGGATTGATCGCGCGGATCCGTCCTGGTCAGCGGATGCGACCGATGCCTTGGCCTTGGCGATTGCCCATGCCCATGCGGTCACACAGCGTCATCATCTGGCCGGGGTGCTCTCATGATCTCGCGCCTGCGGGGCACGGTGCGCCAGATCGGTGAGCAGCAGCTGCTCCTTGACGTCAACGGGGTCAGCTACGAGGTGTTTGTGGCCCCGTCGATTCTGCAGACCGTGCAGGAGCGCTTGACCGACAGCGGAGAGTTGGAGCTCGTCACCTTCCACTATCAGCAGCTGGAGGTGGGGCGGGGGGTTCCCGTGCTGATCGGATTTCTGAATGAGATCGAGCGGGAGTTTTTCACGCGGTTCATTTCGGTCTCCGGCGTGGGGCCGCGCGGAGCGCTCAAAGCGCTCACCCAGCCGATTCCGGTGATTGCCAAGGCGATCGATGAGGGCGATGCGACGCTGCTGCGGTCGCTGCCCGGCATCGGCGAGCAGCGGGCGAAGGAGATCATCGCGAAACTCCAGGGCAAGGTGGGCAAGTTCGCCCTGATGCAAGCGAAGGGGGCCGGCACCGAGCCGAGGGATGATCATGCGCCCGCGCTCGAAGATGAAGCGGTGGCGATTCTCGTGCAGCTAGAATACAAGCGGCCCGAGGCGCGGCAAATGGTCAAAGCCGCGCTGGAGCGAAACCCGAAGCTCAAAACCGCCGAGGATCTGCTGAACGAAGTCTATCGCCAGCAACGGTTGGTTGAGACGATATGAAGCCGAAAGCCGCTCTTCCGCCGATGCCGCCGGCGCTGCCGCCGAATATCGAGAACGATGAGGACCGCGTTCTCAACTTAAGCCTTCGTCCGAAGCGTTTCGATGAGTTCGTCGGCCAGACTCAGGTCAAAGACAATCTCCAGATCGCCATTGATGCCACCACGCGGCGCAGCGAGCCGCTGGAGCACGTGCTGCTGGCTGGCCCGCCTGGGTTGGGCAAGACGAGCATCGCGCACATCGTCGCCAATGAGCTCAGCGCGAAAATCACGGCGACGAGCGGCCCGGCCATTGAGCGCGCAGGAGATCTCATCGGCATTCTGACGAATCTGGGCAAGGGCGACGTGCTGTTTATCGATGAGATCCATCGGCTCTCCAAAGTGGTCGAGGAGTTTCTCTATCCGGCGATGGAAAATTTCGAAATCGATTTTGTCATCGACAAAGGCCCCTATGCCAAGACGATCAAGTTTCATCTGAAGCGCTTTACGTTGATCGGGGCCACGACGCGGGCTGGGCTCTTGTCGAATCCATTGCGCAGCCGCTTCGGCATGGTGTACCATCTAGAGTTCTATACGCCGAGCGAGCTGACCAGGGTGATTGCGCGATCGGCGAAGATTCTGGGCATGAGTGTTGCTGATGAGGTCGCGCGGCTCATTGCCGAACGTTCCCGCGGGACCCCGCGCATCGCCAATCGGCTGTTGCGCCGGGTGCGGGACTACGCGCAGGTCAAGCATCACGGGGCGCTGACGCAAACCATCGCCGAGGCGGCCTTGGCCGCGCAAGGGATCGATGCGCTGGGGTTGGATGCGATTGATCGCAAGGTCTTGAAGATGATTATCGAGTTTTACGGCGGCGGGCCGGTCGGCATTGAGGCGCTGGCGGCGGCTCTCGGCGAAGAGCAGGATACGATCGTCGACGTGGTGGAGCCGTATCTGCTGGCCGCCGGCTTGCTGAAGCGGACGGCGCGGGGCCGCAAAGCCACGCGGCTGGCATACCAGCATGTGGCTGCATCGAAGGGCGAAAAATTGGCGTTGTTTGCGGCGGCATCCTCCAATGAGTAAGGAGAAGCACCAAATCCCAAATTCCAAACAATTTGGTCCTTGGAATTTGGTGTTTGGCGCTTGCTTGGTATTTGGAATGTGGTGTTTGGTGCTTGTTCCAGCAGAAGCCCAGCCCAATCTTGACCTCATTCGCGTGGCGGTGTCCCGCGAGGATCCTCACGTGACGCTGCAGGTCCACGGCCGGTTCCGCATGTTCGCGCTGCACACGCAAGAT
This sequence comes from Candidatus Omnitrophota bacterium, assembly GCA_016209275.1. NCBI lineage: Bacteria > Pseudomonadati > Candidatus Omnitrophota > Candidatus Omnitrophota bacterium. Next base: position 24,234 of record JACQWM010000060.1, on the reverse strand, counting down.
CCCATCCATGAAGGCCGGCGGCTTGACGCCGTCGCTGTCACCGCCACACCGCAGGGGCTGTTGATCGGCGAGCAGGCCGTGCCGTACCTCGGCGTGCGCATCGAACCGGAAAGCCGCGCAGCCATCAGCCTCAACGGCAAGCGATTGCGCGGAACCCTCGAGATCGTGCGGCAGCAGAATTTGACACTGCTCGTCATCAACCACGTGAGCTTGGAAGATTATCTGCGAGGCGTGCTGAGCAAGGAAGCCCCGGACTACTGGCCGCCGGAGGCGCTGAAAGCGATTGCGATTGCCGCGCGAACCTACGCCGTGTACCAGCGGCTGACGAAAGAAGCGGTGGACTACGATGTGACCGGCGATGTGATGTCGCAAGATTACGGCGGCAAGACGGCGGAAAAGGCCGCGACGACCCGAGCCGTCAAAGCGACCGCCGGGTTGTTGCTCCTTGCTCACGGCAAGCTGTTCCCGCCCTTTTACCACTCCACGTGCGGCGGCACGACAGAAAACGGCCGCGTCATGGGCCCCTATGACTTGCCGCCACTGCGCGGCGGCGTGGTCTGCCATTTGTGCGAGCGCTCGCCATTTTACCTCTGGCAGCGGCGCCTCACGCGCGCTGACATCAACTGGGCGCTGCTAAAAAGCCGTCATGGTTCCGTCGGACCTATCCTTGATCTGCAGGTGACCAAGCGCACCGCCAGCGGACGGGCCGAGAACATCACCATCACCGGAGCCTTGCGCGCCGTGCGTCTGTCAGGGTATGAGTTCCGCGCGCTCTTCGGATTTGATCGCATCCGCAGCCCGTTGATCACCATCATCGCGCAGGATGACGCGTTTCTCATCGAAGGGCGCGGCTGGGGCCATGGGGTGGGCATGTGCCAGTGGGGCGCCGCCGAGATGGCGCGGCGCGGATTTTCCGCCGCGGAAATTCTGGCCTACTATTACCCCGGCGGCGAAGTCGCCCCGGCGCAGGAACTGTTGAATCGGCCCATGGACATCATAGGAGGATCGACGTAATGCCTGAGCAAGCCGCCGCCGCACCCAACCCGCTGATGATGTTGCCGATGTTCGGCATGATGTTCCTGATCTTCTACGTCATCGTGTTCCTGCCGCAGCGCAAGGCGCGGAAGGAGCATGAGGCCATGATCAAGCATTTGAAGAAGAACGATTACGTGGTGACGACGGGCGGCGTCTTCGGCACCGTCGTCAATACCAAACCGGATGCGGTGACGCTGCGGATCGATGACAACGTGCGGATCGATGTGGAGCCTTCGGCCATCATCCGGCTCGTGAAACCCAAGGCTCAGGCGACTGAGCCGGCGCTCGCGGAGAAGCGCTGACCCCCATGCCGAGAAATCTCTCGACACGCGTCTTCATCGCCCTTGCCGTGGCAGCGCTCAGCTGCTGGTTCACGTTTCCGCTGAAGGATCGCATCGGGTTGGGCCTTGATCTTCAAGGCGGCATGCACCTCATCCTCAACGTGGATATCGCAAAGGTGCCGCCGGAGGACAGAAACAAAGATATCGCCGGGGTCGCACTCGAGATTATCCGCAACCGGATCGACCAGTTCGGCGTGCGCGAGCCATTGATCCAGCGGCAGGGCGAGCATCACATTCTTGTCCAGCTGCCGGGCATTACCGACCGCGAACGGGCGCTGAAGCTCATCGGCCAGACCGCGCTGCTCGAGTTTCAGCTGGTCTCGGAAAATCAGCGGCTCATCCAGCAGGCGATCGACGGCACCGTCCCGCCCGGCCATCGATTGGCGCAGGATGAGCAGGGCAATCCCTTGCTGTTGGAGACCGAGCCCACTCTGACCGGGTCGATTCTGACGGATGCCATGGTGGATGCCGGGGAATTCGGCCTTCCAGAAGTGTCGTTCCGTTTGAATCGGGAGGGGGCGAGGGCCTTCGGGCTGCTGACGGGCTCGCATGTCGGGCGCCGTTTGGCCATTGTCCTCGATGGAAACGTGCAATCGGCGCCGGTCATCCAGAGCCGCATTACCGATGCGGGGCAGATCACCGGCCGATTTACGCGCGAGGAAGCGCACGATTTGGCCATCGTCCTGCGCGCCGGCTCCTTGCCCGCGCCCATCGTCGTCGAGGAAGAGCGCACCGTCGGGCCGACCCTGGGCCAGGATTCCATTCGAGCCGGCCTGGCGGCCACCGCGGTGGGCGGAGCGTTCATCGTGGCGTTTATGCTGGGCTACTATCTGCTCGCCGGGGTCGTCGCCGTGGTCGCGCTCGCGCTCAACCTGCTCCTCATCCTCGGGGGGCTTGGATATTTGCACGCGACACTCACCCTGCCGGGCATCGCCGGCATGGTGCTGACCTTAGGCATGGCGGTGGATGCGAACGTGCTGATTTATGAGCGGATTCGAGAAGAGCGCAAGGCCGGACGGCCGCTGAGCGTGGCCATCGGCGCAGGCTATGACAAGGCGCTCTCTGCCATTATCGATTCCAACATGACCACGATGGCGGCCGCGATCTTTCTCTATTGGTTCGGCACGGGGCCGATCCGTGGGTTTGCCACCACCCTGATTATCGGCTTGGCCGCCAGCATGTTCACCGCGATTTTTGTCACGCGGATCCTGTTCGATCTCCTGCTCAACGCCGGCCGTCTTACGGATCTGAAGATGATGCAATTCATGCCGGCCACGAAGATGGATTTCATCGCCAAGCGGAAGGTCTGTTATGTGTTGTCGCTGCTGGTCGTCGGCGCCGGGGTGACGGCGTTTATCCTGCGGGGCGAGGGCCGCTACGGCATCGATTTCAGCGGCGGGTTGTTGCAGGAGTACCGGTTCGCCCGCCCGGTGGCGGCCGCGCAGCTGCGGACGACGCTCGCGAAAGTGGGGTTGGGAGATGCCACCATCCAGCCGTTCGGCCGCCCCACCGAATGGCTGATCCGCACGCCCAGCCATACCGACGCCGATGTCAACGCCACGGTGGATCGCGCGCGCGAAGCGATCTTCGCTGATTTTTCCGACGCGAACCCTGAACGCCTCCGTACGGAGCGGGTGGGGCCGGCCGTCGGCGCGATCTTGCGGCAAAAAGCCGTCATGGCCATTGTCTGGTCGATGATCGCCATTCTCGTGTACGTCGCCGCGCGCTTCAGGCACTGGGATTTCGCCGCGGCCGGCGTCGTCGCCTTGGTGCATGACGTGGTGGTTGCCACCGGCGCCTTGTGCCTGCTGGGACGGCAGATCGACATGGTGGTGATCGCCGCCCTGCTGACCATCGCCGGGTTTTCCATCAACGACACCATTGTGATCTATGATCGCGTGCGGGAAAACATGCGTCTGAACAGGAAATTAGGGCTGGTGGATGTGGTGAACCTGAGCATCAACGAAACGCTGGGCCGCACCCTGCTGACGTCCTTGACGGTCATCGGCGCCGTGCTGGCCCTCTACGTCTTCGGCGGGGAAGTGCTGCGGGACTTTTCCATCTGTTTGCTGGTCGGGTTTATCTCCGGCGTGTATTCGACGGTGTATATCGCCTCGGCGCTGGTGATTTCGTGGCGCCGCCCAGCGGCTCAACTGCAGAAAACGTAAGCACAGGCATGCAAGCCGTGTGGAAGGTTGCTCCCGCCGATCCTCGGTCCGCCGAGCGATTAGCCGAAGCCCTTAGCATCCACCCCTTGACGGCGCAGGTGTTGCTGAATCGCGGCCTCGCTGATGCGGCCGCGGCCGGGCGATTTTTGCAGCCCACCCTCGAGGCCCTCGAGGATCCTCTCGCTATTTCGGATCTTCCGCTGGCCGTGAACCGTTTGCGCCGGGCCGCCGCCTCGAACGACCCGGTGGTCATTTTCGGCGATTCCGATGTGGATGGCCTGACCGCCAGCGTCATCCTCTCCGAGGTGCTGCAGCAGCTCGGGGCGCGCGTGAGCGCGCATCAATCGAATCGCCTGCGGGATGGATATGGCGTGCCGCGGACGTTTCTTCGGCAGCTCAAGCGCCTGAAGGGCCGCGTGCTGATCTTGGTGGACTGCGGCACGAATCAGGCGGAGGACGTCCGTCGCGTGACCGCGGAGGGCATTGCGGTGATCATCGTGGATCACCATGTGCCGCTGTCGGAGGCGGCGAAACCGTTTGCGCTCGTGAATCCGTATTGCGGAAGAAGCGCGGCAGGCCGGGGGTTGTGCAGCGCTGGTTTGGCGTTGAAAATCGCCCAGGCACTTCTTCGCCAGCCGGCGCATGAAGCGCTGCACCCGTATTTGGATCTTGCCGCGTTAGGCACGCTCGCCGATTGCGCCCCGCTCCTCGGCGATAATCGGGTCATGGTGGTCGAGGGGCTGCCGCGGCTGCTGCAGACGCATCGGCCGGGCTTACGGCGAGTGTGCGAGTCGACATCGATCTCCCAGGCTGAGCCGGAGCAGATTCTGAAGCGGCTCACCCCCCGATTGAATGCCAGCGGACGGCTGGGTGAAGCCTCGACGGTGTGGCGCCTCTTGCGCGGCGTGGCACCGGCGGCGATCGATGAGCTGCTGAAGGCGAATGCGGCCGACCATGGCACGACCAAAAGGCTGCAGCGGCGCATCGTGGCTGAGGCGCATGAACAGGCGAATCGGCTGCATTGCCGCGACCAGCGCGTGATTGTCGTTAGCGGCCGCGGATGGCACCAAGGGTTGATGGGGCCGCTGGCGTCCCAATTGGCCGAGCGGTACGGCCGGCCGGCGATTGCCGTCGCGGTCGATGGGCAGCGCGGCATCGGTTCAGGGCGCTCCGTGCCGCATGTCAATCTGCTCGACGTCCTGCAGGCGTGCCGATCGCTGTTGATGCGATTCGGCGGGCACGCCCAAGCCTGCGGATTAACCATGCACCAGAGGCATCTGGAGCCGTTCCGCGCGCTCATCAACGAACAGGCGCGTCGGCTGCATGGCGCCGCCGGATGGATCAAGCGCCGGCTCATCGATCTTGAGCTGCCGCTTGAGGCGATGGCGCCGGGCTGGGTGGGGGAACTTCAGCGGTGCGCGCCCTTTGGCGCGGGCAACCCGCGGCCCACTGTGGTCGTGCGGAACCTGACGATTGAACTCGCCTCACCCCGTATCGCGCGGCTGTCGGACGGACAGCGCTCGATTCGAGGCAAAGGGGTGTTTGGAGGGGTTCTTCCGGACGGCCGCTACGATGTGCTGGCCACGCCAGCGCTCGAAGGCGATGGCGTGGTTATGCAGGTGGCCGACGTGAAGGTTTCAACGGGGCTCGCGTTACACGGCCGGATCTGATGCAGGACGTGCAGACGCGCGCGCGCCGCACTGTTCCATCGAGCAGCAGAGTTGCCGTTTGAAGATTTGGCAGGAATCGGCGGCGATTCACCCGGACGGTTCGCCGACCCACCCCGCCTTTTTTCTTGAGTTTTCCTCGGTGGGTCACCTGATGTCCAATGACCGGCCGTTTGCCGCAAATCGCGCACGCTTGCATTGACGTCTCCTCATGCCTCGCTCTTCTGAGCAAACCATCATTATACACAGGCCATGACTGTCTCACAAGCTCCGCCATCGCCTGAGGCGCTTCGGTACGTCAAAGGGGTGGGGCCTTCGCGCATGCAGCAGCTCGCCCAACTGGGGATCGCAACGATTGAGGATGTCTATCTCGCCGCCCCGCGGCGCTATGAAGACCGCACGCGGTTCGCGGCCATCGGAGAAGCACAACCCGGCGAGACAACGACCGTCAAAGGGCAGGTGCTGTCCAAGACGCTGCGTCGGATTCGCGGCGGACGCACGATCGTTGAGATCGCAGTCGGTGATGACACCGGCGTGCTCTACGGGACATGGTTTAACCAGCCGTATCTCGCAGGGCAGGTGCGCGTGGGCGATGAGTTGCTGCTGTACGGGCAGCTCGAGCCGCGAACCCGGCGGCAAATGATTCATCCGGAGATTGAGCGCATCGAAGGGGGGGAAGATGCCTCCTTGCATCTCGGGCGCATCGTGCCGGTTTATCCGCTGACCGCCGGGCTGACCCAGCGATGGTTCCGCCGGATGGTGGCGACGGTCTTGGCGACCCACAGCGGCGCCATTGAAGAGACGCTGCCGCCGGCACTGCCGCAGCAGCGCGGCTGGCCGTCGCGGCGGCAGGCGATCCACGAGTTGCATTTTCCTGCGTCGTGGGACGCGCTGAACGCGGCCCGGGAACGCCTGGCCTTTGAAGAGCTGCTGGTGTTTCAGGCCGCCATCGCCCAGCGCCGAAGCCGCAACGCCGCCGTCGTCAAACCGCAGCGCTATGCGCTTGACGGCCCCGTCAGCCGCAGCGTGCAGCAGCAGCTGCCGTTTCAATTGACGGCGAGCCAGCAGGCGGTGCTTCGGGAATTGCTCGAGGATCTTCAGCGGCGTTCGCCGATGCGGCGGCTGCTGCAGGGCGATGTCGGCTGCGGCAAAACCATCGTCATGGCGCTGGTGACGGCGGCGGCGGCGCAAAGCGGCTACCAAGTGGCCCTGATGGCGCCGACGGAGCTCTTGGCAGAGCAGCATGCGCGCACGATGCGCGATCTGCTGGAACCGTGCGGGGTTGCGGTAGGGCTGCTGTCTCAAGGGCTCACCCCGTCGGAGCGCACCCAGCGGCTGGCTGACATCGCCAGCGGCCGTCTGCAGGTGATCATCGGGACCCATGCGCTCATTCAACGGCCGGTCCAGTTTCATCGGCTCGCACTCGTCATCATCGATGAGCAGCATAAGTTCGGCGTCGCACAGCGCGCGCAGCTGGCCGGCAAAGGCCAGCAGCCGGACGTGCTCATCGTCACGGCCACCCCGATTCCCCGCACCCTCGCCATGACCCTGTATGGAGATTTGGATATCTCAACGATCACGGAATTGCCCGCCGGCCGGCAGCCGATTACGACGCGGTGGCTGCGCGAAAGCCAGCGCGCCGAGGCCTACGCCATGCTGCGCCGCGAGCTCACGCGCGGCCGTCAGGCCTATGTGGTGTATCCGCTCGTGGAAGAGAGCTCCTCGACGGAGCTCAGAGCCGCGACGCGCATGGCCAAGCACCTGCAGGCTGAGGTGTTTCCGGAGGTTCGCGTGGGCCTGCTGCACGGGCAGATGAAGCCTGCGCAGAAGGAGCAAGCGATGCTCGCCTTCTCCCGCGGGCAGCTGCAGGTGCTGGTCTCGACGGTGATCGTGGAAGTGGGGTTGGATGTCCCGCGCGCGACCTTCATGCTCATCGAGCATCCGGAGCGGTTTGGTCTGGCCCAGCTGCATCAGCTGCGCGGCCGTATCGGGCGGGGCCGCGAGGCCGCCACGTGTGTCGCCATCAGCGACACCGACGATGAGGCCGCGTCAGCGCGCCTGCGGGCGTTTGTGGAGACGACGGATGGCTTCCAGTTGGCCGAGACAGACCTCCAGCTGCGCGGGCCGGGGGAGCTGCTCGGACGCCAGCAGCATGGCCTGGTGCGTTTTCGTGTGGCGAATCTCGCGCGCGACCAGCACCTCTTGGCGTTGGCGCGCGAAGAGGCATATCGGCGATGTTGAAGATTACTGGAGGGCAGTTCCGCGGACGGACCCTCGTCGCACCGCCAACGCTGCGGCCCACCGAAGCGAAGGTCCGGCAAGCGGTCTTCAATATCCTCGGTGACTTCATCGACGACGCTCGGGTGCTCGACGGGTTTGCCGGCAGCGGCGCCTTCGGCCTGGAGGCGCTCTCTCGAGGCGCGGCGTTTGTCGCCTTCGTTGAATCGGAGACGGAGGCGGTGTTATGCCTCCGCGACAACGTGGCCCGGTTTGACCCTGAGCTGCCGCCCGGATCCTCGCGCGTGGTGCACATGGACATCGACGGCGGCCTGCGGATGCTCGCCAAGGAAGAGCCGCCCTTTGACGTCGTCATCCTGGACCCTCCGTACCGCGCCGTCGACGGAAAAAAAGCCTTGAACACCGTCGTGGAGTGTGCTATGCTCGCACCCTCTGGCGTGGTGGTGCTTGAGCACCATCGGAACACCCGCATGCCACTATCCGTGGGTGCTGTGCGCCAGTGGAAAGAGCACCGGTATGGAGGGACGGTGCTCTCGTTATATCAGCTGGGAGCCGCAGAATGAACGTTGTCTACCCCGGCACATTCGATCCCGTCACCTACGGCCATATCGACCTGATCACTCGCGCCCGAACGCTCTTTGACCAGGTCATCGTGGCCGTCGGCCATAATCCGGAGAAGCGGCCGTTGTTTACGGTGGAGGAGCGGGTGCAGCTCTTGCGGCGGGCGACGCGGTCGATGCGCGGCGTGACGGTCGACCATTTTGACACCTTGGTGGTGGACTATGTCCGCCGCAAAAAGGCGCGCGTCATGATCCGCGGCCTGCGGATGCTCTCGGATTTTGAATCCGAATTTCAGATGGCGCTGGCGAATCGAAAGCTCTCGGGCGAGGTGGAGACCATGTTCCTGATGCCCTCGGAGTCCTACGCCTATATCTCCGCGCGCTTGATCAAGGAAGCCGCCGTGCTGGGCGCTGACGTCTCGGCCTTCGTGCCGCCGTTTGTCGCGAAGGCGCTTCGGCAAAAGCTCGGCGGTGGCCGCGCATGAGTGGCGGCATTGAGACGTGTGAGGACGCCATGAAAATCTATGTCAGCAAAGTTCCGGAAGAAGGCATCCACCAGCGCGCCCGCTACGATCCATCGGCCATGGACATGGACCGCTTCGACATCCACCTCACCGAGCCGTTTGAGGCGGAGGCGTTTATCACCAAGGCGGATCGCGAGTTGGTGGTCAAGGTGGACATTCAGGCACCCTTGCACATGACGTGCGCGCGCTGCCTTGAGGCGTTCACCACGACCGTCACGCCGGATGCGCTCTTCAGCTACGCGGTGCAGCCGGCCGACGTCGTCGACATCACCGAGGATGTCCGCCAGGAAATCATCCTGGCGTATCCCATGATTCCCGTTTGCCAGCCGGCGTGCAAAGGCTTGTGTATGGTCTGCGGGCAGAATCTCAACACGGCCGATTGCGGACACCAACAACAGTGAGGAACCCATGGCGCTTCCGAAACGCAAACACAGCAAGGCCCGACGCGATAAGAGCCGCACCCACTGGAAGCTCAAACTGGCGTCGCTGACGGCGTGCCCCCAGTGCGCGAAGCCGATGATTCCGCATCGCGTGTGCTCTTCGTGCGGGACCTACCGCGGCCGGCAAGTGGTGGTGATCGCTGAGCCAAAGAAAGCGTCGTAATTCCTTTTCAATGGCGATCAAGGTCGCACTCGATGCCATGGGGGGTGATGACGCCCCCGCCTCGCCGATCGTCGGAGCCATCCGGGCTGCCGCGGAATTTCCCATCGAACTGGTCCTCCTCGGACCCCGCGATGTGATTGAGCACCAGTTGTCCACCTACCATCATCGTCCTGCCAATATCTCCGTGGTCCACGCTCCGGAAGTCATCGGCATGGATGAAGCGCCGGTGGCCAGCATCCGCAAAAAGCGGGGGTCATCGATCACCGTCGGCATCCAGCTCTTGAAAGACAAAAAAATCGACGCGTTTGTTTCCGCCGGCAATACCGGCGCGATGGTCTCGGCCAGCACCCTCATGGTGGGGTTGCTGCCGGGCATTGAGCGTCCAGGCATTCCGGTGCTGCTGCCAGGGCTTCAAGGCGATACCCTGCTGATCGATGTGGGGGCGAACATCGATCCAAAACCGCTGCATCTTGTCCAATATGCCTTGATGGGCGATGCGTACTGCCGCTGCGTGCTGAGGACCTCCCGGCCCAAGATCGCCTTGCTGAATGTTGGGGAAGAGGAAACCAAAGGCACCGACTTTCACAAGGAAACGTATCGGCTGCTCGAAGGCTCCGGACTCAATTTTGCCGGCAATGCCGAGGGCCACGACCTCTTCTCCGGCGAGTTTGATGTGATTGTCTGCGACGGCTTCGTCGGCAATGTCACGCTGAAGACCTGCGAGAGCTTGGGGCGGGCCATCGGCGTGCTGCTGAAACGCTCCCTGACCATGAGCCCGATCACCCGCATCGGAGCGTGGCTTGCGCGCGATGCGTTCCGGGCGCTGAAAAAAGAAACCGACTACGCCGAACGCGGAGGGGCACCCCTGCTCGGGGTGGATGGCGTGTCCATCATCGCGCACGGCGTCTCCAGCCCCAAAGCGATCAAAAACGCGATTCGGGTCGGCTACGAAGCCGTCCATCATGAGCTGAACCGCCACATGGTCGAAGCGATCAGCCTGTACGCGCAGCACGTCCCGATGTCCTCATGAGCGCCCGCGCGAGTGTTTCGCATCGCATTGGCATCATCGGCTTAGGGATGTACATTCCTCCTAAGGTGGTGACCAATGCCGACCTTGAAAAAATCGTCGAAACGAACGATGAATGGATCCGTTCGCGCACCGGGATTTGCGAGCGCCACGTGGCGGATCCCGGCACGACGACCAGCGATTTGGCCGCCAACGCCGCCCAAGGAGCTCTCAAGCAAGCGCATCTTGATCCGAAAGATCTTGACCTGCTCATTGTGGCCACGACGACGCCCGACATGCTCTTTCCCTCAGCGGCGTGCCTCGTGCAGCGGCGTTTAGGGGCGAAATCCGCCGTCTGTTTTGATCTCTCCGCCGCCTGTTCCGGCTCGGTGTTCGCCATGATCACCGCGCAGCAGTATCTGCAGTCGGGCCGATATCGGAACGCGCTGGTGATCGGGGCGGAAGTGCTGTCCGCCTTCATCGACTGGACCGATCGATCCACGTGCATCCTCTTCGGCGACGGGGCCGGGGCGTGCGTGCTCGCTCCGGTCAAGCGCGGCGGGATCATCGCGACCGACATGGGCTCTGATGGGACGGCGGCGGAGCTGCTCACGATGCCGGGTGGGGGCTCCAAATACCCGCCATCGCACAAATCGATTGATCAGAAACTGCACTTTCTTCGGATGAACGGCTCGGAAGTGTTCAAGCTCGCGGTGCGGCGCATGGCGGACTCGGCGAAGAAGGTCATGAGCGACGGCGGCATTCAGCCGGAACATGTGGAGTGCTTCATTCCGCATCAAGCCAATGTGCGCATCATCGAGGCGGTGGCGAAATGGGCCCATCTGCCGATTGAAAAGGTCTACATGAATTTGCAGCGCTATGGGAACACCTCAGCGGCCTCCAATCTCATCGCCCTGTATGAAGCGGTCAACGAAGGCGTCATTCAGAAACAGGACCACGTCGTCATCGTGGCCTTCGGGGCCGGCATGACGTGGGGCTCCATCCTGCTGCAATGGTAGCCATCGCCTACTTGCTGCCGGGGCAGGGCGCCCAGGCGGTCGGGATGGGCAAGGCCTTCTACGACCGCTTCGAGATCTCCAGAGAGATCTACAAGCAGGCCAACAAAGCGCTCGGGTTTGACGTCACCGCCCTGTGCTTCGAAGGCCCGCCGGAAGACCTGACAAAAACCGAAACATGCCAGCCCGCCCTGTTTGTCACGTCAATGGCCGCCTATGCCGCCTTCCGTGAAACAGCGCCTACCATAACCCCCGTTGGTGTTGCCGGGCTGAGTCTTGGGGAGTTGACGTCGCTCGCGGTGGCGGAGGCGTTTTCGCTGAGCGATGCGTTCTATCTCGTGAAGGCTCGAGGTGAAGCGATGGCGGAGTGCGCGGTGAAATCCGGCGGGGCGATGCTGGCGGTGATCGGCTTAACCGAAGAGGCCATCAACGGGGTGTGCCACCAATCCGGGGCCACCGCGGCGAATTTCAATGCGCCGGATCAAATTGTGCTCTCCGGCACGGTGGCGGCGATTGCCCATGCCGGGGAATTGGCAAAAGCTGCCGGAGCGAAACGGGCGATTCGGCTGGAGGTGGCCGGGGCCTTTCATTCGCCGATCATGCAGCCGGCTGCCGAGGCGTTCAAGCGCGCCCTCGCGAAGGTTGAGATCCGCCAACCGAACGCTCCCGTCATCAGCAATGTGACAGCGCTTCCGGTGCGCGATCCTGATGAGATCCGCCGGCTGCTCGTCGCACAGATCATCAGCCCGGTGCGGTGGGTGGCGTCGATGCGTTGGATGATTCAGCGGGGGGCCACGCGCTTCATCGAGTTTCCGCCGGCCCGCGTGCTCACCGGGCTGCTGCGCCGCATCGACGCCTCGGTCACCGGCCTGACCATTGATCAGCCTTCCGACTTCGACAAACTCTCCGGCAACGGGGCGCCGCGGGCTGCTCCCTCGGGGAACCCTCCCTCTCGCCGGGCCTCCCTCTCGTGAGCATCCCGCGTCGCCCCGTATTCTTTAGAGGACTAGACAATATCCAGCATGCGCTGGATGGGCAGGACGGCGCGCGCGGCGATCTTCGGATCCACCGTCACCACATGCTGCATGGTCACCAGCGCCATGAACGCTTTCTCCAGCGTGTTGCGTTGCATGTGGTGGCAGGTGGCGAATCGGCTAGCGGGGTAAAACTGTTTCTCAGGATACTGCGTCTGCAATCGGTTCAGCAGTCCGGTTTCAGTGGCAATGATGAATTCCGACCCTGGAGAGCGTTTCACGTGCTGGACCATGCCCTCCGTGGAGAGGATCTGATCGGCCAAGTTCATCTGTTTCGTCAGGCAGCCGCACTCGGGATGCATGAGGAACTCAGCGTCCGGATGCTCTTCGCGGAGGCGATCCACTTCCTCGGGAAGGATCGCCGCATGCGCCGGGCAGTAGCCTTTCCAGAGATGGATCTTCCGCTTCGTCTTCGCCTTCAAATAGCTGCCTAAATAATAATCCGGCACGAACAAGATCTCCTTCTCCTCCGGAATATGCTCAATGACCTTGACGCCGTTTGTCGACGTGGCGCAATAGTCGCACTCCGCTTTGACCGCCGCTGAGGTATTGACGTAGCACACCACCACGCCGTCCGGGTGCCTGCCTCGCCACGCCTTGATCTGCTCCGGGACGATCATGTCCGCCAGCGAGCAGCCTGCCGCGAGATCGGGTATGAGCACCGTTTTGTCGGGGCAGAGCATGGCCGCGGTTTCGGCCATGAAGTGCACCCCGCAGAAGAGAATCACCTTGGCGTCGGTTGCTTGCGCTTGCCGAGCAAGTCCAAGAGAATCACCCACGAAATCTGCCACATCTTGAATCGAACCTTCTTGATAGTTGTGCGCCAGAATGATCGCCTGGCGCTCTTGCTTGAGCCTGCGGATCTTGTTTTTGAGAAAGTCGCCGCTTCCTCGACCGTTGGTTGCGGCGTCTCTCCTCCGCTGGCCATGGGCCGCATGGCCGTTGCCATTGAGGAGCGCTGGCGTGATGGTCTGCGTGTCCATGGCGTCGGTTAGAAGGGCACGATGATCCCTTTTTCCTGCAGCTTCACGACTTTCGGCTCCGTAAACGTGTACATCCGCGCCGGTCGCTGCCGGCCGCTGGCCTGAAACCTCGTCGTCCCCCGCAGGATGCCCAGCTGCAGCATCTTGCGCCGGAAATTCCGCTTATCCAGCCGCCGGCCGAGGATGACCTCATAGGATCGCTGCAAGTCGGTCAGCGTAAACTCCCTCGGCAGCAGCTGAAACCCGACCGTCGTGTAGTTCACCTTGTTCTGCAGACGCTCCAGCGCGTAATCCACGATGCGGCGGTGATCAAACGCCAGCTCCGGCAGGCGCTTGACCGGAAACCACATCGCCTCAGCTACCCGCTGCCTGGCCTTCAGCTGCACTTGCTGCCAGTTCACTAACGCGTAGTAGGCGACGGTGATCACCCGCCCGCGCGGGTCCCTCGCCAGCTCGCCAAAGGTGTAGAGCTGCTCAAGATAAATATTGCCGATGTTCGTTTCTTCATGCAGCTCCCGCAGGGCGGCGGCATCCACCGATTCCTCAGCGCCCACGATCCCCCCGGGCAGGGCCCAGGCCCCCCGATACGGGGCCTGCTTTCGTTTAACCAGGAGCAGCTTGAGCGTGCCGCCCTGGATGGTCAGCAACACGACATCCACGGCGATCGCCTGCTTGCTGAGCTGCCCGTTGGAGGAGGCCGTCATTTAGTGTATGACCTACACTAATAAATATAGTGTGCCCCAGACACTTTGTCAAGCAAAAATCCAGGAGGAGCAAAAATCCAGGGGGTAGCGTTAGCGGGAAGCCGTCTTGCGGCAGAGGGCGTAGAGGTCTAGCGCTTGGCGCGTGACGAACGGCTTGGTGACGAAATCCTTCACGGTGGTGTGTTGATAGAAGCGGGCGATCGGATTGAGATGCGCCGGCCCCCATTTCATCAGGCCCCACCGCTTCAAGCGCTGGAAGAGGCGCTGCTTCATGGACGGATACAGGCCGTGCAGCTCAACCGAGGGGAAGGCCGTTACGAGCAGCGCCTTCAGCTCCGGGGCCGTAAACTCTTTCTCGTGGTAGCACAGTTTGGTGTACGGCCGGCCGGGCTTCATCGCCTGCTCAAGATTCAGCGTTGAGATCGCGCAGACGCCATCCGGCTTCAGCACGCGGGCCAGCTCGCTAACAAACGCCGGCAGCTGCGGCTCCGGGATATGCTCAATCACTTGAAACGAGCAGACGACGTCAAAGCTGTGATCGGGAAACTGCAGTTTTCCGGCGTCCATGTGCGCAAACCGCAGGTTCGGATGCCGATAGATGGCAGCAGCCCGCGCGGCATTGCCGGGAGCTGAGTCGATGCCGATCACCTCCGCTGCACCTTCGGCAAGATAGGCCGAGCCGTAGCCTGAACCGAATCCCACCTCGAGCACCCGCTTCCCCTTGACATACGGCTTGGTAAAGGCGTAGGCGCACAGGTGCTGGGCGAAAAATTTCGGGTCGTGCTCGTGCGGCACCATCCCGCACACATAAGCGTCTGACTGTGCTTGAGTCATGGGGCTATCTTAGGCTAGGCCTTCGATGCCGTCAACGACCCAGGCGGGCCGCGGCCCGCCTGGGTGTCGCGATCAATGTTACTGTGCGGGGTTCTGCTGATACGCGTCGAGGACGAGGCGCTCGACGGTCGTCTTCGTATCCTTAGTGAGCGTCTCCACGGTGTCAGTCCACTTGCCTTGCCGTTGCTGGCGCGGCATGGAGACGAACAGGCCGTTCTTGCCGTTGATCACGCGCAGCCCCTTCACAAGAAACTCCTCCCCAATGGCGAGGTCGGCGAACGCCTTGGTCGAACCCCCGCCGTCAAACCGCGTGATGCGCTTCACCATCAGTGCCTGTGCCATTTCCTCCTCCTCTGGTTGCCGACGAAGACACGGCGTATCCTCTTACGCGGTGTTAGTCGGTCTTCGGTGCAATGGTGATCTGCTCAGAAAAGTACCCGCCGGTCAGGCCGTCTAAGACGGCGGTCAGCTCCTGGAGCCGAAGCTCCTTCTCCAGCAGCGCGTGGGGATCCGTCGGCGGCTGCGTGAGCAGAGCCACCTGCAGCCGCCGCCGTTCGAAATACGCCCGCGTCACCTGATCCACGATGTCATCGCGCAGCTCGACCATCAGTTTCGACCGGACATCAATGGTCGTCTGATCATCGCTCCAGATGAGATTGCCGAGCTCCCACTTGACGGACAGATCGGCGCGGGCGTCGCGGTCCTCGGTTTCCACGATCTGAAATCTCGGGAAGGTGCCTTCATCGATGCTGGCATCGCGCGACCGCGCGCGGTTGACACCGACATCCACCGTCGGCAGCATCGCCCGCAGCGCGGCCTGCCTCCGCCAGCGGCGGATTTTCTCCGGCGAGACCTCGGCATAGCGGATGGCCGCTTCGCGCACCAGGCCGATCGACGGCTCGTGCACGAAGTTCTCCAGGAGTTCTCGGGTTGGAGGCGCGTCGGAGGCGGTCAAGCGCTCAATGGCCTCCGGGGTGATCTCAAACTGATACAGGCCGTGCGCGGTCGCCGCCCACAGGTGGGTTGGTGTGGCGGCCACGTCGTTGATCGCCGGCAGCGCGGCATCATGCGGCAGCCGCTCCCATCGTTGAGCCGCCGGCACGAACCGCGCGATTCCGCTGCCGGTTGAGGCGTACAGCGCGGTGGGGGAGTGCGCGACGGCGGTCAGGCGGGTGATCGGCGTCGGGGGCAGCCCGTGCGCGATCAGCCGCTGCCAATGCCGCCCGCCGTCGAGACTGTGGTGGAGGGCGCGCGAGGTCGCCAGGTAGAGGGTGGTTGGCTGCTGAGGGTCGATTGCCAGCGCGCGGAGCGATCCTGAAACCTGTTGGGCGTCATCGGCGGGGGCCTCGGACGGTTCGGTGGTTCGACGAAAAAGTTCTTCCCACCCTGTGCCATCGAGCCATCCGCCAAATACGCGCTGCTGCGTCACCAGATACGCGCGGTGAGGCGCGTGAGGATCCAGCACGGCGGCCAGCAGCGGCCCGGCGGCTGGCGGTGCGTTGACCTTATTCCACCGGCGGCCTCCGTCGCGGCTGAGCCAGACCTCGCGATCCGTGCTAAGCAGCAGCAGCGAGGCGGGACGGCTGACGGCGATGCTGGCCAGCTGCGCTTGCCCTCGAGCGCGGAATCGCGGCTGCCAAGTCTTGCCGGCATCCGATGACTCATAGAGGCTGCGACGGCTGGCGACAAACAGGTGCTCGGGAAGAGCGGGATCAGCGGCGACCGCC
Source organism: Candidatus Omnitrophota bacterium (assembly GCA_016209275.1). NCBI lineage: Bacteria > Pseudomonadati > Candidatus Omnitrophota > Candidatus Omnitrophota bacterium. The sequence goes on along the minus strand of JACQWM010000060.1, from coordinate 7,794 downwards.
ACAAACGCCGTTTCGGTCAGGCCGGTTTCCACGCGCTTCCAGTGAGCGGTGTCGGCGGAGGCAACCGACAGGGGCCAGAGGAAGACGCCAATGACAAGGAGAGCCCGGCGCATGATGACACTCCTGAATGAGCAGAGATGATACGACGGGCAGGGAAGGGCGTCAGCGGTGCTTAAGGAAGCGTCTTACGGAAGGGCCGCCCACGAGGGCGGGCACGAAACAACAGGGACAATCTTAAGGACTGCGGCGGACGCTGTCAAGAATTTTTATTGGCGGATCGCTTGCCACGCGAATTGATCGATGGTGACGGTGTAGCAGGCGGCCTGCGCCGAGCGGCAGCCGCGGATCGTGCCGGCGAGGGTCATGGTGCCGGTGAACGGGCCGGAGCCGCCCAGGGATCGCCACGTGCCGATGAAGGGTTCGGTGGCGCTGAAGGCTTGTGAAACCCCGTCGCACCGATCGGTGGGCACTCCGGCGATCGGCACTGTGAACTTCAGGTCGCTGGTCGTCGCCAGGCCCATCGCGATGTGCATCCGCCCGCTGACCAGCAATTCCATGTCGGCCGATGGGTGCGGTCCGGTCCGCCAGCAGCCGAGCGTGCCATCGGCGCAGCGGAGTGCTGAGGAATAGAGGAACGTGTACGGGAGGACGGGGGCCCGGCCGCCGATGCGTTGGCGAGACGCGTGCGCCGCATCGCAGAACGTGCGCTGAATCGCCACCCGCTGGTGGTCCTTCAGCAGCGTTCCGGCAGGTTCCCTCGCGGGTGTTTGCGTAGAGGCTTCTCCAAGACCCGCCGCCACGACCAGCGCGATCAATGTCACCAGTTTGTTCGGCATGAGATTCTGCTTAGTGTAGCACTACGGCTAGCGATAGCAATGCCGAATCGCGTTGAATGCCGAATCGCGTTGAGCCGGATGCGGAATAGCCCGGCGAAGGAGGGCGAGGGGTTGATCGATAAGCGCGGCGGCTCAGCGGGCATGGGTCGGCTGATGGGTCGCGCGCTTATGGAAGATGACCACACCGGGCCAATCGGTCACCGGGCGGAAGCGATGCAAAAACGGATCAGGCGCATGTCCCCACAGGTGGTCCGGGATGGCGGTGTGGATGAGCTCATAGTGCGTGATGATGTCGGAAAAATACGGTTCGGTGTACGAATGCTGGGGCATCAATTCCTGCTGCATGACGATCCAATCCGGATAGGTGTGCTCGAAAAACGCCGCCGAGCGCGTATCCACCCGCAGCGACGTGTAAAACACCAGCGGCGCAATCGAGTAGCGGATTTTCACCGTCTCGCCCGGCGCGGCATGGGCGTTTAAAAACTCGACGATACCCCGCGTGCTGTCCGGCACGTCGTGTGTGAGCTCATAGACATAGTCCGCGAGAAACAACCGGGAGGTCCCATGGAGCAGGCGATCCGGCCGGTGCAGCACGTCGGTCGCCACCATCACCAGCACCGTCGCGGCCAACGCGATCGGGCGATGCCCCAGCCACCGCAGCAGCCCCCAGGCGGTGAGCAGATAGAGCAGCGGCACGATGATGAGCAGATACCGGTAAAAATGCTGCCGGGCCGGCAGCAGCACGAGCAGGCAGGCCCCGATCACCCAGCCGAGGAGGTGTAATGCGCTGCGGGTGGCATCAGGCACCGGTGCTTGAGGCATCCGGCGGCACCTCGGGATGATGAGTGCGGCGAGGATCAGCCCAAGCGGCACCGTGTAGCTGTTGATCATCTTCACGTAAAACGAGCTGTTGCGCCACAGATCGCGCAGGAGGTTGTGCGTGCCGTGCTCTAAGGCATGGGCGTACAACATCCAGGCGGTGGCCAGCACGGAGAAGGCAATCACCCACGGCAGCGTCTCCCGCCCGCGCCGCATGGCCCGTCCGCTGCTGAACCACCAATGCCCGGCCATGCCCAGCAGCAGCATGACGCTTGCCGTCCACGCGGAGTGAAACGCGAGCAGCATGCTGATCAGCCATGACCACCCGCTGAAACGCGCCCGCGCCAACCACCGCCAATACGCCAGCAGCGCGCACAGCGAGAACACCACCATCGGCGCGTAATACCGGCACTGCCGCATGTGCAGCAGAAACGGCACCGAGGTGGCCAGCAAGAACGTCGTGAGCCCCGCGACCTGCCGGTCCCCAACAAATGTTTTGGCCATCCGCCAGGTGAGGACAATGCTGCCGAGTCCCAGCAGAGCAAAGGGCGCGCGCGCGGCCCAGGTGGTGATGCCGAAGAGCAGAAAGGAGGCGGCCGTCAGATAAAATTGGATCCAGCCGTGGAAGACCCAGACGAAGCCAGGCCGGTGCGTGGCGAAGGGCAAATGCAGCAGATGGATGCCGTCGAAGGCTCTGGGGTAGCCGAAGCGCAGCACGTTGCGCGAAACGACGGCGGTTTCGGCTTCGTCTTGCCACAGGTAGGCCGCGTCAAGCCGCGTGAACAGCAGGACTGCGGCACCCAACAGCAGCACGCCGAGGAGGAGCCACTCGCTGCGTAAGATGCGCGTCGTCGATCTCATCGGGTCAGGCCGTGCATTATATCACCAAAAAGATCGTCGACCGAGGTACAATAGGCGAATTATGACGATGACGCCCGCCCCCCCAAGGGTCAGCGTGTTGGTGCCGGCCTACAACGAGGCGCGGACGATTGACACGGTGCTTCGCGCCGTCTGCCGCACCCCCATCGACAAAGAAGTGATCGTGATCAACGACGGCTCCACCGACGGCACCGGGGAGATCCTCGAGCGGCTTCAGCAGGAGCTGCCGATCCGCGTCATCACCCACCCGAAGAATCTCGGCAAGGGGCAGGCGATTCGCACCGGCATCCAGCACAGCACCCGCGACGTCGTGCTCATCCAGGATGCCGATCTGGAATGCGATCCAGCGGAGTACCCAGGGCTGCTCGCACCGATGATGGATGAGCGGGTGAAGATCGTCTACGGGTCGCGCTTCCACGGCGTGCCGCTCACCTCAGGTGGCCATCACCGGCTGGGAAACTGGGTAATCACCGCGATGGTCAATCTGCTCTTTGGCTCCTCGCTCACCGACGCCGAGACCGGCTACAAGGTGTTTCGACGGATGGTGGTCGCACCCATGCAGCTGCGCGCCTTGAGTTTTGACTTTGAGGTGGAGTTCACCTGCAAGGCGCTCCGGCTTAAGCATGCGATCGTTGAGGTGCCGGTGGCCTACACGCGCCGCCGCAGCTATGCCGAGGGGAAAAAGATTACGTGGAAAGACGGCGTGCGCGCCCTGTGGGTGATTACGCGGTGCCGGTTTACCTCGGCGGCGGCTCCACCGCCATCCGGTACATCGTGAAGACGGCGTTGGCGTACACCGGTTCAAACAGCGCGGCGTGCCGCTGCAGCACGGGCTGCAGCAGCGATTGATCAGTGAAAAAGATTGGGCTGGCCACGACGTAGGCCGCGCCGATGCGACGCAGGTACGCCACAATCTCTCGGCCATCGCTCGTGAGCGGATACACCGCGGATCGCCGGCCGGTGTATAACGAGAGCACCCGCGGTTTGGCAAAGACGATCACCGACGACGGGTCGGTGTCCCGCCTGATGTAATCGAAGAGCTCCACCGTTTCCCGCTGTGCGACTCCCTCCTTGATCGGTCCGTAGTCAACCTTCGTATACGCGGCGGCGTATGACGCAAAGATGGCGATGAGCACGGTGGCCGTGGCAAGACGGCGGGTGGTGTTTCGCCGGCCCCACGGAAGACTCCGGATGCCGGAGAGGGCATAGGCGACATACAGCGGGATGACCGGGAACAGATACCGGATGCCTTGGTAGTGCGGCCAGCTGAAAATCGCAGCAAGATAGAGGAGGGGAAAGACCTCCAGCATGGTTACGCCGCGCCGAAGTGCTGAGCCGTAGCCGAGGAGGGCTAGCCCGTTGACCGTCAGAAACAGCGCTTTCATCAGCGGTTTGGAATAGCCGTTGCGCCACAGATCCCGAAGCTCCTGCGAGTAATACGCGGCATGCGACCACATGGTCTTCGGGGCATTGCCCAGCTGGGCCAGATACGCGCGGTCCGTGTGCAGCCAGAGATTTTGCAGCGCGATGAGCCCAGCCAGCAGCAGCAGGGCGATGAGCAGCGAGCGAGAAGGACGCTGCCGTCGGATGGCCAGGGCGATCACCAGGGCGGCTGGGATGAGCAGCCCAAGGCTTCTCGTGCCGTAGGCCAGATACCAGACAAGGCCGGTGGCGAGGGCGAGCAGCCACCTGGGCCGCGGCGAGGCGCGCTGGAGATCGTGCTGTGCGATGAGCCAGAAGCTCGCATAGGTAAAACACAGAAACGGAACATCAGACAGCACCTGGTCTTTGAAACTCCAGAACAGCGGATTGACCCCGATGATCGCCACCAGCGCGAGGGCTTCGGCATCTGGACGGAGGCGTCGAAACACCAGGAACATCATGAAGAGCGCGGCCAAGAACCATAGCACGACCGCGGCTTTCATAGCGGTGAGGTTCAGGCCGAAGAGTGCATAGACCGGGGCGAGCAGCAGCGGGAAGACCGGCGGGCAGGCCGGGGGGCCGATGGGATTGGCCGGATTATAGAGGTAGCCGCCGGAGGCATACGGCCGGCCTTCGGCGATATTTTTCGCGTGCTGGAGATACGCGCTGAAATCATCGCCCCAATCGTGGCCGGCCCGCAATGTGGCCAGATACCCCGCGCCGATCGCGGCGATCAGTCCCAGCGCGAGGAGCCCACCCCGCGTCGTTCGACTCCTCATAGGGTCAAGGCTTGCCATCAGGCGCGCGGCGCCAACGATGCCGCGTTACTTCGGCTCGAGGCGGGTCAGGCCGGGAATCGCGTCAAAATGCCGGTCGTAGCTATAGAGGTGGGTGACGCCATGATTGAACATGATGGCCGCATGCACCGCATCGCGTGCTTCGATCTGCGGATGCTTGGTCAGCAACTCACTGGCGACCATGACATCTAATCGCGCGACAGGAAGAATCGACATGATGGTTTGCACGGTCTGCTGAACTAAGGCGACCCCCTCCTGAATGAGCCGAAGTTTTGAGTAACGATACAGCAATTCTTGTAACACTTCAGCGTTGCTCACAGCTTCAATCGCGCCACTGGAAATCTGGCGCATGAGCTGAATCGATGCCTCTTTATGAGGGTGTTCCACACCCGCCGCGTACATCATAATATTCGCATCGATGAACACCTTCATCGCTCCCCGAGCGCTCCGTCAATCGTTTCCCGCTCCATGCTCTGCCAATCACTGACTGGCAAGCGCATTGCGGCGATGGCTTCCACAGCCGCGACGCGAGCAGCGCGATCTGGCAAGAGGTATTGCCTAATCGCCGCTTGTCGCACGAGATGAGCGACAGAAGTTCCTTGCTGCTTCGCCACGCGCTCAAGCTGCCGATAGATCTTCGGCGGAAACAAAATCGTCGTCTTTTTCGTCAACGTCTCCATCGAATCACCACCTCCATATCCATATATGGATATAGCACATTTCTGCTTTCCCGTCAAGGAATCCTTTACAACAGGCGATGCTCCCTTATGGAGATGGATGAAGCGCGGCGTCCATCCGGCGGTAATAGCGCGTGCGCGCCGCGACCTTCATCCGAGCCGCCACGTGGCCGACCAGCGCCCCGGCCGCTGAGCCTACTCATCGGCGACCCCGTTGTTCGTAGAAAATTATTTTGGCCCAGGAAATACATAATCTCCTGGGCCAAAAGCAAACCCCCATCTGTATGAACTTCTCAACTAATCACGACATGAATATTCGACGGTCCAGGGTTCCCACAAGTCAACTCCAACGATAAGCGAGTCGATGCTACCGGCCAAACCATTGAGGAAACTCCGCTCTACCATGACGTCATGCCAAGGTTTTCCATTACATCGATCGTGCAGATCAACCGGGTCACTGGCTTCCACGAGTGAAAAGGCGACTGTATGATGCCACTCAGAATTGGTCTCCGGCGTGGCCGCATCCTGCCCGTTCTGAAAATGAATGGTTGAGCAACCGAGCGAAAGGATTGACACCATAGCACTGCCTACAAGCAATTTCGGCATCTTCATTTGGCCCCCCTCACCTGCACCAGACTTTTGCTGTACGTGGTGCGTAGATTCCCAACGTGATGAAAGTGAAGAGCTCGTCAAGAAATGTGAACTGGGTTTGCATTTGTTGGACATTTTGAGTACCGCATACCTTGCGAACATCAATCCAGTGATCGCCAACTAAACCCCAAAGAAAAAACGCCTCTCTCTTTTCATAGGTTGGATGGGAGCTAATCGTTCGCTCTCCTTGCTGCGTGAGCGTCACAGTAGCGCAACCCGAAAGCACGACACACGCTAAGGTCGCAGCGACGGTCCGTCTGATACGCTGATCCCTAAGCAGGGACATACCCACCTCCAGTGGTTGAGAGCTGTGACGTACGCGGAACCGAGGCGTGGTGCTGTCGTTCCAGGATAGAGATTGGCGGCTTCCGTGTCAAGGCGTCGGGCGAAGCGCGGCCTCGATGTCTTGCGCGACCTGATTGGCCATCTCCGTCAGGACGCACAAAGTTGGGGTCCAACCTGACCCTAGCCTTTGTGGTCACGACGCCGTTGCCGCAGGCGATCTTCAACATCTGACCGGCGCCAGTGGTCGCCACACAGAGGACTCGCGATCGCCAAGAAACTGTTGACAAACGGCAGACAATGTGTATAGACTAGCGTATGGCGCAGTACCGGTGGAATCCGGCCAAGAACGACTGGCTGCTGCAGCACCGTGGCATTTCCTTCGAGCAGATCGTGTGGCACATCGCGGAAGGATATCTGCTGGATGTGTTGTTCTCCGACAAAGCGCAGTACAAAGGCCAGAAGCAGTTGGTGGTGGCGGTGCGGGGCTATGCCTACCTGGTGCCCGTGGTCGAGGAGGGGGAGGCGATCATCCTGAAGACGATCATCCCCAGCCGCAAGCTCACCAAGCAGTACCTACGGAAAGGGGGAACAGGCGATGGCGCGACTGAAGCACGAGGAACGTAAGCTCCTCGCATCGGTAGAACAGGGCGAGTGGCGACCGGCCGGCAAAGCGGTGATGAAACGCTATGTCCAAGTGGCGCGCCACACCCTGAAGAAAGACCGCCGGGTGAACATCCGCCTTGCGCAGGTGGACCTCGAGGGCATCCAGACCAAAGCGTTTGGAGAAGGCCTGCCGTATCAGACCTTGATCGCCAGCATCCTCCACAAGTACGTCACCGGTTCCCTCGTCACGAAGCGCTAACAGGTAACACCGGCGCGGCGCCACGCGCGGCCACCGGGCCAGCCGGTGCCGGCACAGCTCACCTCGTACTCCTGCTCAAGGACCAGGCGAATGGCCGCCAGCACGTTCGCTTCGTCATCCACAATCAAGACCGTCGGCTTCTGAGGCATCGTCGGGTCAAGTGTACCATATCAGCGCCCTGACTTGAAAAATGGGGAGCATTACATTAAGGCTTCCGGCTGCCTTTTACTGCGATGATGCCTAACAGCTTTGTATTGTCAGGAGTTGTGAACACCGTGTAATGCACGTCGAGCGTATCCAACCCATGGATTCGTGTGCATTCTTCGTTCGTCTTTTGAAGGGCAGCAATTACGACATCGAATCCTTCTGCAATTAACCACTTATATTTTGACCGGCGAGTGTAGATGACCAGAAGATCCTTACTCAGCGGGGTTCCTGAGCAATAATTTCTCTCCTGACGACGGAAAAGGGCTTTATGGCAGGATTCAGTCAGGGCTTTTTGTCGATGAGCGGTGCTATGTTCTAAGAGTCTGATCAGCTGAATCCGCTGCAGCTCATCATTGTTG
>JACQWM010000059.1 GCA_016209275.1 Candidatus Omnitrophota bacterium | reverse complement strand
CGACCCGCGCTTTACGAAAGCGCTGCTCTACCAACTGAGCTACGTGGGCAAGCCTCTCTACGTTACCACGTTCGAACTCTCGTCGCCATCCTGCGTTACGCTGAGGGGGGTCGAGGTAGCGACAGTGTCACCGTCGTGCCGGCGCCCAATTCACTCGTCAGGCTGATCGACCCGCCGTGCAACTCAACATACCGCTTGGCCAGCGTCAGCCCGATGCCGGCCCCGTCATACGTGCGGTTCATGCGGCGATCGGTCTGATAGAACGGCTCGAACACCCTCTCGATATCCTCGGGCGCAATGCCCACCCCGGTGTCCTGAATGCGGATGGAAACCGCCTGCGGGCTTCCCTCCATGGTGATCGTGACGCGCCCGCCCTGCCGGTTAAATCGAATCGCATTCTCCAGCACGAATCCCACTGCGGCTTCGATCCGCTGTCGATCCGCCTCCACCATCAGCGGCACGGCCGGCAGGCTCACCTCGACGGGGATGGCGCGTTGCGCTACCTGCTCGGTCAGGCGCGCGAGAGCCTCCTGCACCATGGCCTGCGCGGCCACGGGCTGGCGCCGCAGCAGAATCGTATGGCCCTGGGTCAGATCGATCATCTGCTGCAAGAGCCGGTGGAGCCGCTCATACGCTTCCAACAGCGTCTTCGTCCCGCGCTGCTGGTCCTCCGAGAGCGGCCCCAGCGTGCCGTCGGCCAACAGGCGGATCCACTCGCTCATCAGACACAACGGGGTATTCACTTCATGGGACAGCGTCATCAGAAAGAAGCTTTTGAGCTCGCTCAGCTCGGTGAGGCGACGGTTCAACTCTTCCAGCTTCAGGCGTCCCTCCTGCGCCGAGCGCACCTGCTGCCGCAGCCGCACGCGCTGCTGGCAGCGGTACACAATCGCCTGCACCTGCGTCAGCTCGAAGGGCTTGGACAAAAAATCGCAGGCTCCGTCGCGCATGACATCGACGGCCCCTTCCAGAGACGCGTTGCCGGTGATCACCGCGACATTCACCAGGGGATCCAGCTGCTTGAGCTGCTCCAGCAACTCCACGCCGGAGAGCTTCGGCATTTTGATGTCGGTGAGCACCAAATCCGCCGGCTTGCACGTAAACAGCTCCAGGCCTTCGACGCCATCCGCAGCCGTGCGCACGGCGCAGCCGGAATCGCGCAGCATCTGCTCGAGCAGCTTGCGGATTTTCGGCTCATCATCGACGACGAGCACATCGAGGGACATGGAGGCGGCCATCAGAAAGACAAGGCGCCGAGGGCCAGACTTGCACTGGCGACACCACGCTTTTCAGGCGTGTGCTCTACTACCTGAGCTACCTCGGCGCGGGGACGCATTATACCCTATCGATGAATACGCGTCACTCCCAAGGCGGCGGCGCAGACGGCGAGGGCGACATACGCCCACAACGACAGCCACAGGCCAGGCCCGACCGTCACCGCAATCAACAACCCTGCCGTGTTGGTCGTCGATAATTTCCAGAACCCGGCGGCGGCCAGCGTTGCGCACAGCCCTGACACGGCATACGGCAGCCACCACGGGCGCGGCAGCCACGTCAGCAGGGCTGCGCACCCAACCGCGATCCCCGGGAGCAGATAGACCGCAGCACTCTGGAGCCCAACCTGCTGGCGCTTGCCGGTGAGCATCTCCATGATCGCGACGGCGAGCTGCGCATGCTGGCTATTGGCCATCTGCGGAATCTGCGCGCCGCTGATGACTCGAGGGATGTCTTCCAGGGACGGGACCGTGATGTCGCCGGTCACCGTCTCGGCTCCTCGTCTGATCGTGACCGCCACCCGGCCGACATCCTTCGTGATCCCCCTCATCGCGCCAGCGAGCCCCTCCATGGTGCCTTGCAGCGGGACCGTCTCGCGCAGGCGCTTGACCGTCGATGGCTCGCGCAGGTCAATCCGGGCCCACGGGAGAAAAAATCCTATGACGGCGAGACTCGCACACACCCAAGCCGCCATCAGGCACACCACACGCGCAGGCTTCATGGCGCTCCTCCAGAACGCTTAACCGAATCCCGTCCGATAACTTCTCAGCGCCGCGTCGCGAAGAAACCATCCTAAGAGGATATACCACACCCCGGCGCTGAGGCGATGCTGGGCGACGGCCACCCAGATCCCCAGCACGAGCAAGCCGAGGCCGAAGAGGGCTCCAAGCCAACTGGCCATGCGCGTGGCGCGCACCGGATCATTCGTCAGGCCCCAGAGCAGCGCGCGGACCACGCGCCCGCCATCGAGGGGAAACGCCGGCAGCATGTTGAAGATGGCTAAGCCGATGTTGATGAGGGCCAGGTACTGCAAGAGCGCTGAGCCTACGTCGAATCCCGGAGCCGCCAGGCGCAGGGATCGCCCAGCCACCACGCACGCCGCGGCCAGCGCTACACTCATCAGCGGCCCTGCCAGCGCGATGATCAATTCCGCGAAGGGTCGGCGCGGCCGGCCGGCCAGTTGCGACACCCCTCCGAACATAAACAGCGTCACCGACGCCACCGGCACGCCGTAGCGTTTGGCCGTCAGCGAGTGTGCGAGCTCATGGATGACGATGCACGCAAAGAGCAGCAGCGCGGCCAGGCTCCCGAGCGCCCAATGCGCCGCCGCCGACCAGCGGGGATACGCGACGGGAAAATATCCCGTGGCCAGCGACCACATCAGGTACGCGACGACCAGAAACCAGCTAGCACTGACGCGCAGCGGGATGCCAAAGATCCGCCACGGTTGAGCCGGCATTACGCAAACAGGTCGTCGGGAATCGTGTCTTCCGCCAGGCGTGGAATCGGTTGAGCCACCTCACTGTGCCGGCTCACCGCCCAGCGGCAAAATGCGCAGGAAGCCGACGATGAGGGCAGCGGGGAGGCGAGGCATCGGCACGCGGCCGCAAACACGTCATAGGCGCTCTCCGGATCGGTGGCCAGCGTGTGCACTGCCACGTCAAATGGAAAGCCATTGTGCAGCGTGCCGTCGATCGGAAAATAGTAGACGACATAGGCGCTGCGACTGGTGCGGTAGCCGTTGCGCTCCAAGAGCAGCGTGTAGACATCCATCTGGAATTGATAGTAGGTTTGGCTGTAACTCAAATCGTCGGGGGCTGAGGCGCGCGTTTTGTGATCCAGGGGGGCGAGGCGCTGATCGGAGAGCGTGATGCAATCATCCAGTTTTCCCCACAGCCGCGCGCGGGTCGCGGGGTCGTTGAATCCCAGGGTCAGCGGCGTCGTCGAGAGGGTCCCGCTGAGCTTGCCGGCAATCAGCGGCGGCAACGCGCCTTGCTTGCGGTAGGTCTCAAAATAGCCCTTCAACACGCGATCAATCCCGGAGGGCAACGAGGGAAACGGCCCGCGCGGCCGCTCGATTTTCTTATTGATGTGCAGCCAGAAACATCGCGGGCACTCTTGAAAGAGCTTCAGGGTCGAGGCGGAAAGTTGCGGCATGGTGCTGCCATTATACCAAACCCCCAACGAAAAAAGTGACAGTCACTTTTTTGAACGGGAGAAGTGACTGTCACTTCTGAACAATGATGGCCGTGGGAGCTCGATAAGGCGCCAAAGCGCCCTCAGAGCTTCGGCAGCTAAGCAACCGTATCGCGCACCACTCGGCGCCTGTATCCCACCCCCTGCTGCTGTTCGCCGCAGGCGAACCGCTTCGTAGAAGCGGTGGTCGCTCTGCGACCACGCAGCAGGGGGTTGGGATGCGCTTCCCCAGCGCTCACCGATATTTCACGCGCGCAACTGTAGGCCTTGAGCTTTGCGGCCCGGCCTTTCGGCACTTCGCCAATCGGATGGGATAGCCAGCGAAGCCTCCGCCGCATGGGCGGAGCGGTGTGCCATTATCGGCTCCCAAATGACCGTACCATATCTGGTTAAACTTTTTCAAGAGGTTAAGAAAGGAACTTTTGCCTGGCCTGTTGGATGCGCTGGACGCTACGTTCCAGCTCATCACCGTCGAGACAGCCGCTTGCATACGCGGATCGCAGCCCCGCAGCCGCGCGCTGGGCCGCAGCAAGATCCGAGCAGATGAGCAACAGGTCATGCCCCGCCTCGGTCGCGCGGATGGCCAGCTCGTCCATCGCGCCGAAGGACCGCAACGCCCCCATTTCAAGATCATCGGTGAGCATCACCCCTTCAAATCCCAGTCGGCGCCGCAGCAGATCATGGATGAGCCGCCGTGAAAACGTCGCCGGCAGGCCGGGCGGATCCCCAAGATGGGGATAGCACGCATGGGAGGACATCACCATCGCCACACCGGCCATGATCGATCGCTCAAACGGGACGAGATGCGGCTCCATGGCGTTCCAGTCCGCCGTGATCGTCGGCAACGCGCCATGCGGGTCGCGATTGACCGCGCCCAGCCCGGGAAAATGTTTCGCGCAGGCCGCGACCCCATGCGTCTGCAAGCCACGAATTCTCGCAGCGGCATAGGCGGAGACGCGCTCAGGATCCGCGCCGTAGGAGCGGTCGCCAATGATGGGGTCGGCTCCCTCGACCAAGACATCAACACAGGGGGCCAGATTGACGTGGACGCCCAAGGCTCTGAGCTCTGTCGCTTCCACACAGCCTTGCGTCTCGGCATCGGCCACCGACATCGTGGTGCCGACGGTAAGCGCTGAGGGAAACCGGGTCACCCCCTCGGCAAACCGGATGATGCGGCCGCCCTCGTGATCCACCATGACCCACAGCGGATAGCCGAGCCCCTCCTCCAGGCGGCGCAGCAATCGGCGGAGCTGCTCCGGCGAGGCCGCGTTGCGGCTGAAGAGCACGAGGCTGCCCGCGCGAATCGCGCGCAAGGCCTCGATGACGTCCTCGGTCGCCTCGGCACCCGGAATCCCCACGGCGAGGCGTTTTCCGATAAGCGTCTCAAGATCCATGCAGTCAAGCACCAAGCACCAACTCCCAAGCACCAAACACAAGCCGTTTGGAATTTGGTGCTTCCATGATGTCAGACTAACACGGGGAGAATCGGCTCGCAAGTTGCAGCCGAAAAGCACGCGTGCTATTCTGCACGTGATGCCACGCGCGATCCGCTATCGCCAGTTGCCGACGGAACAGTCGCATCCGCAAAGCGTCAGCCTGGATCGGCTCTCAACGCTGCAGCTCTTGCAGTTGATGCACCGCGAAGATCAGCAGGCGGTGCGCGCGGTGGGACGGCAACTCGCGCAGGTGGCCAAGGCGATTGCGTTGATCGAAGCCTCTCTTCGGCATCGGGGACGGCTCATCTTCGTGGGCGCGGGGACGAGCGGACGGCTCGGGGTCATCGAAGCGGCGGAGTGCCCTCCCACGTTTCGCACGACCCCATCGCAGGTCCAGGCCATCATGGCGGGCGGCCCGCGCGCGGTGCTCCGCTCCCGCGAGGGCGCAGAAGATGCCCGTGCGAGCACCCAAGCGATGGCGCGCCGACGGATTCGCGCAGGCGACGCCGTCGTCGGCATCACGGCCAGCGGGGTGACCCCGTTCGTGGACGCGGCCCTCAGGGCGGCTACGCGGCGCGGCGCTGCCACCATCCTGGTGACGTGCCATGCGCGCGCACCGATTCCGGCCGATGTGCGCATTGCGGTTGTCGTCGGGCCGGAGCTCTTGGCCGGCTCCACGCGACTCAAAGCCGGCACCGCGACGAAGCTCATCCTCAACATGCTCACCCTGGGCGCGATGGCGCGGCTCGGGAAAACCTACGGCAGCCTGATGGTGGATGTGCGGCCCACCTCGCGAAAATTGACCGCCCGGGCGATCGCGATCATTCAGCTCGTGACGCACGTCTCCCCGCGCGTAGCGGCCGCGCGCTTGCGCGCCGCGCGCGGCAATGTCAAAGCCGCCATCGTCATGGCCTCGCATCATGTCTCCCTCGTGGCTGCGCGCCGACGTCTCAGCCATGCTCATGGCTCCCTGCGAAAGGCCCTTTCCTCTCAACCACTGAATCACTCAATCACCCAATCACTCAATCACTGAATCACGACATGGGTATCCTCGCGATCGGTGTGATGTCCGGCACCTCGTGCGATGGCGTCTCCGCCGCGCTCGCGCAGTTCTCCAACCGGACCGTTCGAATCCTCACTGAGCGCACCACCCCGTATTCCCCTCGCCTCGCGAGACTGTTGCACAAAAGCGCAGCCCTCTCGGCTGCCGAGCTCTCTGCCCTCAATATGGCGCTGGGCGAAGCCTTCGCGCGGGCGGCACGGCGTTGCGCTGCCGCCGTGCCAGGGGCTGCGCGCCGCATCGCGGTCATCGGCTCGCACGGCCATACGGTCTATCATGGGCCGTCGGATCCGATCCCCTCCACCTTGCAGCTGGGCGAACCGTCGGTGATCGCGCAGCGCACAGGCTTGCCGGTCGTGGCCAACTTTCGCCCGCGCGACATCGCCGCCGGAGGCAGCGGCGCGCCCTTGGTGCCGTATTTTGACGCCGCGTTTTTCGGGCGAGGGGCTCCGCGCGCGCTGCAAAATATCGGCGGCATCGCCAATGTGTCGATCGTCGGCCGCGGAATCCGACCGATGGCCTTTGACACCGGCCCGGGCAATTGTTGGATGGATGTCCTCGCCCAGCGCATCAGTCGAGGACGTCTTCGATACGACCGCGGCGGCCGTCTGGCCCGATTGGGCCGCATTGATGAAGGCCTGGCCAAGCGCCTGTGGCAGCATCCGTATTTTCGCCGGCCGCCGCCGAAGTCCACAGGGCGAGAGCTCTTCAATGAACGGCTGCTGCGAGACATCTTCGGCTCACGGCTCAGCCGCGCGCCGCACGCCGTGCTCTCGACGGTGACGTACTTCACCGCCTATAGCATCGTGGAAAGCTACCACCGCTTCGCGCCATATCGCCTGCGAGAAATCATCGTCAGCGGCGGCGGCGTCTACAACCGCACCCTGATGGATCACCTCACACGCCTCGCGGCGCCGGCGCCGGTGCGATCGATCGCCGACTACGGCATCCCCCCGCAGGCGAAGGAGCCGGCGGCGTTCGCGTACTTGGCCCTGCGCGCGCTGCAAGGCCGCGTGAATCACCTCCCATCAACCACTGGTGCAAAAACGGCTTGTATTTTAGGGTCCCTGACGCTTTCATTCCACGATCCACGATCCACGATCCGCCATTCGTCGCATGCATTGGATTGATTGGACCATCGTCGCGGCCTTCTGCGCGATCAGCGTCGCGATCGGCCTGGCCTTCCGCCGGCTCGCGAACCAAAACCTCGAAGCCTACTTCGTCTCCAATCGCACGCTCGGCTGGTGGCTGGCGGGCACCTCGATCGCCGCGACGGCGTTTTCCTCGGATACGCCCCTGCTCATCACCGGCATGGTCCGCCGGCGAGGGATCTGGGGGGTGTGGGAGGTGTGGGCGCTGGGGATCAGCACGATGCTCGCGGTGTTCGTCTTTGCGCGGTTGTGGAAGCGGGCGAACGTGATGACCGAAGTGGAGTTCGTCGAGCGGCGCTATCACGGCGGCGCTGCGGCGTTCTTGCGGGGATTCAAAGCCGTGTACTGGGGCGTGTTCTACAACTGTTACGTGATGGGCGTGTGGCCGATCGCCGGCATGACCAAAGTCTTGCAGGAAACGACCGGGCTCCAGCGGTACGAGGCGATCGTCGCCTCCGTCGCGCTGGGAGCGCTCTACACGTCGATGGCAGGCCTGTGGGGCGTCATCGTGACCGATGCGTTTCAATTTGTCTGGGCGATGATCGGCGCGGTCATCTTAGCCGTCGCCTCGGTGCATGCGGTGGGAGGCCTGGCGGCGCTCTCAGAACGCTTGCAAGGGACCTCGTGGCTGAACGTCCTTCCCCCGGCGACGGCCCCTGGGGAGGCGTGGCTGAGCGCGCCGTGGGGATGGTTCGCCGGATTGTTCCTCGTGCAATGGTGGGCCTGGAAAAACGCGGATGGCGGCGGGGTCGTCGTCCAGCGGCTGGTCTCCTGCAAGAATGAGCGCCAGGCGATGCTCTCGGTCTTGTGGTTCAACATCGCCCACTATTGCCTGCGGTCATGGCCGTGGATTCTGACCGCGCTCGCCTCCATTCTGCTGATCCCGGACGCCGCGTTGCGCAGCGGCGCGTTTGTGGATCATGAGCGGGCCTATCCTCGGCTGATCACCATGCTGCTGCCGATCGGCCTGCGCGGCGTGCTCGTGGCGTCATTCTTCGCCGCATTTCTTTCGACACTCAGCACCCAACTGAACTGGGGCGCGTCGTACGTGGTGAATGACGGCTACAAACGCTTTGTGAATCGGCGCGCCTCAGAGCGCCATTATCTGATGGTCGCGCGCGGCGTGCCGTTCGCGCTGGCCCTCGGCGCGATGCTGGTGGCGTTCTTCAATCAGAGCATCGGGGCGTCGTTTACGTGGATCTTGCATCTGACCGCCGGTATCGGCCCGGTGCTTGTACTGCGGTGGTGCTGGTGGCGCGTCAATCCGTGGAGCGAAATTGCGGCGATGGCGGCGAGCCTTCCGATGCTCTTGCTGCGCCCCTGGGTGTTCGGCGCTTTCGGGTGGCCGGCGGGGGTATTGCCGGAGCTGCTGTTCATGGTCATCGGCACCGCGCTCGTGTGGGTGCCGGCGACACTGCTCACCGCGCCGGTCGATCGCGTCACCCTGCAGCAGTTTTACGCCGCGGTGCAGCCGCCGGGGCGATGGCCGCGGTGGATCGGAGCCCCCCGCGCCGAGCACGCCTGGGCATCCACGCTCGCGCAGTGGCTGCTGGCGACGGTCGCCCTCCTGGCGACGACCATCGGCCCGCTGCAGGTGATGGTGGGCACGGCCCGCTCAGGATGGATGTCGTGCGGCATAGCGCTAGCGTGCTGGGGGATCGTGGTCTGGCGCGCGATGAGGCCGCGCGGAGCAGCTAGCGCCGATGGCGAAGACGGGCCGCCAGATGGGTCGCCCAAATCGACACCTCGTAGAGCGCCATCATCGGCCCCAACATCAGGAGGAGGCTGACGATGTCGGTCGTCGGTGTGACGAGGGCGGCGATGATCGCTAGACTCAAGATGGCGTAGCCGCGCTGCTGCTGCAGCCACGCCGGAGTGACCACGCCGGCCCGGGCGAGAAAAAACAGCGCCACCGGCAACTCAAAGACCACCCCGCTCCAGAACATCATCGTCGTCACAAACGACACGTACTGATCAATCGAAATGACCGGCTCCAACCGCCCGCGGCCGATGCTAAAGAGGACGCGCAGGGCGGTCGGCAAGAGCCCATAGTAGGCGAGGGCCGCGCCCAACACAAACTGGAGGCTGCCCCAGCCGATAAACGCCAGCCCGTACGATCGCTCGCGTTCGGTCAACCCGCTGCGCACAAACAGCCACACCTGCCATAAGACCACCGGCATGGCGATGATCACTCCGGAGAGCACGCCGACTTTCATGTAGGCGAGCAGCGGCTCGGTCGGGCTGAAGAAGGCGAGCCGCCACAGCAGATGCCGCGCGGGCTGCTCCAGCCAGCCGAGCAGGTGATCGACGCGCGCGAGGCTGATGGCCACACCGAGCAGCACCGCCAGCAGGCTGATGGCCAAGCGGCGGCGCAGCTCTTCAAGATGCCCGACAAACGTCATGGCGGGCTCGCGGCGGGATGGCGCGCGGGGTGGCATGGCATGTGTAGTATAGCAAAACGAAACCCCGCCACGTTCGGTTTGCGGTCGTGGCGGGGTCAGGGACTTTTCGATTTGCCGTGACTTAACGGCAGCGCGCTCGGCGGTGCCGTCTCTTGACGACGCGCCGGCGAAGATGACGCTTGCGCAGCATCCGGTCCCCTCCTTTCCTCGTACTCCCCAAACCTTACCTGATGGCGGGGAACTTCTGCAAGAAAGTTGAGAGGCGGGCTCTAGGAGGATGCCCAGCACTGATCCACCGCCCGGCTGAGCGCGGCAAAATCCACCGGCTTGCTCAAAAACGCTTTCGCGCCAAGCTGCAGCGTCTGCTGCGCGGCGTCTTGCTGATCGGCGGCGCTGACAATAATGACGGGGAGTGTGGGATACCGCCGGGTAAGGATGGTCAGGGCCTCCAAGCCGCTCATGCCCGGCATCAGCAGATCGAGCAGCACGACATCCGGCAATGATGTTTCGGCGCGGGCCAGGGCTTCTTCTCCGCCGTTGACCGTGGTCACGTCATACCCTTTCAGTGAAAAATACTCCGCCAGCACGCGGCAGATGCGGGCTTCATCGTCCACGATCAGCATCCGGCGCTGCGTCGTCTGCTGGGGAATCATCGGGTGGGAGCCGGCTCAGGAGCAGCCTGCAGGTGCCGGAGGAATTCGCTGACCACCATATAGGCGTCCGTCATGACCCGCTCCCGCTCGGCGGCGAAGACTGGACTCACGAGAAACGCCGCCGTCCACGCCGGCCCGTTGGCCGTGCGCGCGCGGAACGCCTCGCGAATGGACGTCAGGGCTTCCGCCACCAGCGGCTCCGTCTGGTGCGGCCTCACCTGCTGGGCCACCTCGGCAGGGCCGCGGCCGTAGTGCGCCAGCAGCGCATAGATATCATAGGCATCTTTCTCTCGATAGCGTTCGCCCAAGACGATGCCTTTCATGGCGAGGGACGCCACCACATCGGCCATGCGAAGCGGGGCGCGCACCGCGCCCCCATCAGGCAAGTCGCCGGCGAGCGTCATCGTGGTCTGATGCCCAAATGCCACCTCGCAGCCTTTCAGTTTTCTGGCCAGCAGGTCATCCTGCAGGGCGCGATGAGCCCGCCGCGGGCCGGCGGCGGAGGCATCGATCGGGGTGAGGAAATCAATGCGGATCACATACGGTTTGCGGGTCGCCGGCGAGGCGACGGTGCGCTCAAGGCTGCCGGGGATCGCCGCCCCGCGCCGATCGCTCGCCGCGCGATAGCCGCGCGCCGCCAGCAGCTCGAGGATCGACGCGTACTGCGGCTCGCGGATCTTCTCAGGATCAATGGCCAGGTCGATATCGATGGAGCCGACGTGCTCAAACGTATCGCCGGAGGGGCGATGCCGCTCCAACAAGAAATATGGCACCCACCCGCCGACCAGCACGAACGCCTCGCGATACGCCCGCAGCGCTGTGAGCAGCTCGAGCAGCACCGCTTTGGAGGCGCCGGTCACTCCAGGTCCGTACGATTGGCTCGTGCGTTCAGGCGGCATCGGACCCCCTCTTCGAAACCGTGTCCCGCCAACCCTAGGCGGTGGCCGGGTGGCCACGACGCGGCCACTTGGTCACTTGGTCACCCACTTGGGTATTTATGAAACTGGTTCTAGTACTTCAGGACCTTTTGCCGGAGAAACTCCGCTTGCTCGCGGCCGCGTGATGGCTCGGCGCACAGATCGAGGTACAGCTGCACGGAGCCGACCACCGTCACCCCACGCACCGCGTGCGCGCGATACCACACGCCCGCGTCTGGGGCAATAGTCATCAGCGCATTCGCTCCGGCGTCGACCGGGCGCAGGTCGAGGGCGCGCACCCACCGGTCGGCGTGGAGCGCATCATCAATATACCAGCAGACCGCGCTCACCCCCCGCACGAACGGTGCGATCACAGACGCCGCAGCGAAGGAGGTCATGGCATGCCGCAGATGATGCCGCGCGGCCGCGGCCGAAACACGGCGCATGAGCCGCGCGCTCTCCCGCTCAAAACTGTAGTAGGCGAGGGTCTGCGGCGCCGGTGCCGGTGCCGGCTGCTCGCGCCAGGCGTCCAACAACAGCGCTGGCTGGCGAAGGCGCAGGCGGCGCTGAGCCCATTCCGCGTACGCTTCATCACTCAATCGGTGGCAGACCGCCGAGGCGTGCCCGAGACTGACATCGGCGGCGGATGCGAGCTCCTGCACCTGCCAGAGGCGTTTCGGCTCCTCGAGCACGGCCCGCACGATCCGGCTCGAGATGGGGGTGAAGAGCGACGCCGGCCGGCCGCGGCGGGGAAAGGGGTTGTGGTCGACGACTTTTTCAATGTAGAGATCGCCGATGTGCACCCGGCAATTGCCGGCGAGATCCAGGTAGCCCACCCCGGCCTCGCGCACGAGCTGCCGCATGCGCGCGCTCAAGAATCGCGACGCGATCATAGGATAGCCGCGCGTCGCGGCGGCCGTCTTGAGGCGGCGCGCCGCCTCGGCCATCCGCCCCGGCGAGGCCTCGGTCCGGACATCGAGCCAGAGCCGATGGACGCGTCCGGTGGGTGCCTGAGCCTCAATCACCAGACCCGCCTCCGAGGACCGGCCGAGGGCGGGGGCCGCCGTGGCGCGGAGCACGCGCAGCGACGGCAGGAGGCGGGGAGCGGCCGCAGAGAGCTCGGCGTTGAGTTTCGTTAAATGCTGTGTTTTCATTGACAGGTGAAATTGTCGCTCATGATGAAACCTCTGTCAAGCGGGATTGCCTTCGACGTCAAAGGTGATGTCGATCTGATCCGTCAAAAACAGCTCCAGAAAGCTGAACGTCCGCCGCCAGATAAGATGATAGGCTCGGCGGTCGACCGACGCCGTGCCGGAGAATCGCGGGTGCCACCGGCCCTGGGCATCTTGCCACGGCGGCTGAATGGTCAGCGCCATGACCACCGGATGCTCGAACCCATGCATGGCGAGCCGGCCCGGCAGCGTGGCTTGCGCGCCGGCGATGTCGTCGACCCCGCCGGTGCTCTCAAAACGAATGACGGGGTAGCGGACCGTATCAAAGACGCGCCGTGGCAGCTTCCGATCCGCGCTGCCGGCGTCGATCATCAGGCGAACACTCGAGGCGGACATCGCCTCCGGCTGATAGGTGAAGGTGCCTTCAAAATCGCGAAACCGCCCGTGAATTCGGCTGAAGAGGGTATGGACGGTGTAGGTGATCGTGGTGCGCTCCCGATCAAACGTGTACGTGCCGGCCAACGCCGCGGGGTTCCACAGCGCGACCATCATGGCGACGGCGGCGAGCCGCCCGGTGTAGCGGCTCATAGGGGATGGAGGGACGCGGCGGACACCCAGCCGGCGCGGCCGTCAGCTCGGCGAACCTGCACCCACGATGAGGCGGCGGAGAGCTCGAGGGTGGCGAGGCGTTCAACGACAGCGCCCTCAGGCAGCGTAAAGTACACGGTCCCGCTGGCCTCAGGAGCAAAGCGCACCTGGGCGGTTGGCGCGATGACCACGGCGGCAGGCCGCCCTTGCTCTTGATAGGTCTGCGCGATGAGCGCGGCGAGCGCTGCGGCGAGCAGCAGTGTGGCGATGGCGGCAACAGGTCCGAGCCCCCGCCGGATCGGCATCACCCACGCCCATCCCATCCAGCAGAGGATCGACACCCACAGCGCCATGAGCGTTGCCCCTGCCAGCTCCTGCAGCGAGCCACAGCCGTTGAAGGTCAAGAGGCGCCCAAGCCTCGGCGTGGTGATCGACGCCGCCGCCGCATCGGAGAGCAGCAACCGCACCGCGGCGAGATTGGCGCGAAGATCCGGATCGCGCGGGGTGAGGCGCTGCGCGTTGAGATACGCCCACAGCGCTTCAGCAGGCTGGCCGTTCTTCAACAGCGCATTGCCGAGATTATAGTAGAGCGGGCCGCTTTCCATGCCCTGTGCCAGCAGGGTCGTATACAATTCGAGCGATCGTGGGTAGTGCCCGTGGCGATACGATTCGTTCGCTTGGGCAAACAGGGTGGAGGGCGCGGCGGGTGCCCTCGAGCCTCCATGTTCGACGGCGATTCCGATCGCCATCAGGATCGCGGCCCCGAGCCATAGGCCGACGCGCGGTCGATGCGTCATGCGGGCCTCCATCGCTCCAACTGCTTCAACGCCTGCTCTGCCTGCTGCACAGTCTCCGCGGCCTGTTGAGTGGCCACCGACATGGGGGCGAACCGCGCCGCGTCGCACCGGTCGATGACCGTCAGCAGGATCATTACGACCTCCGCCGGAGCCCCACGCGCGTTCAAATAGCGATCGAGCTCTGCGTGGGTCACGGCCTCAGAGGGGATGTTGAACCGATCGCCGACATAGCGCTGAATGGCGCGGAAGACTGCTTCGTAGCTCTCCGCGATCTTGCCGCTGCGCTGCAGCGCTTTCGCCACCCCGCATCGCTTGAGGGCTTGCCGCAAGGCCCCGCTGGCTCGCGCGAGCCCTGGATCAGCCGCCAGCTTCAGACGGTGGCGGCGCACGCCTTCGCTGACACCCAGCAGCAGCAGCGGACTGACCGCCCAGCTCCACCACCAAGGACTCCGGACCCACGACCAGCCGATCGCGGTGAACGATCCTGGCGCCTCCTTAATATACACGATATCGTGCCCGATCGGATCTTCCAGCGGAACCCTACGGGTAGCCGGTGGGCGATCGATGACCATCGACTGCTGCGGAGAAACGGCTGGGGTCACCGTCAACGGCAGCGGCCCGCGCGAGAGTGTTGCATAGGCCCCGGCCACCGGATCAAAGACGCTGAAGTGGGCTTGAGGGATTTCACGCACGGACGGATCGAGCGGAATAAGAACCTGCTCAAACGTTTTCTGCGCAGGATCTGTGGACGGCCGAACCTGCGGCTCATAGATTTTAAAGTGGGCGGGATCGGCATCGAGCTGCGGGGCCGCCAAGGTGTCCAGGTTCCCTTGTCCGCGGATGGTCATCGTCACCGTCACCGGTTCGCCCGCGGCGACCTTCGGCGGCACGGCGGAGACGTCCATGGTGAAGCGCCCGATCGCCCCGCGAAAGTCCGCGGGCTTGCCCTGCTCCGGCAACGGCAAGACCTCAACCATCACCGGCTCCGCCTTCACCGTCACGGGAAACGCCTGGAACTGCCCGAAGAAGTCGCTGAAGAACGCGTCATCAAACGCGCGGTCCAATGGCGATCCGGGCCGGCGAGGCGCGCTGCGACGGCCCAGCACTTCACAGGTGATGGTCGCCGGCCCAAGTGATACGCTCCCGGGCCGGATTGGCGTGATCGCGGTCTCAAACTCCAGCAACGTGTACGGCTGTCCCCCCACCGACACCATGGATTGCTTGGGTTGCCCCAGCGGCTTGACGAGCAACCCCTCGGCGGAGAGTTTGGGCATGTCGATCCCGCGCACCCGGATGCCGCCGACGAGCAGCTGCAGCCGTGCGGGCACCGACTCATTCACATACAGGGTCGTCTTGTCGACGGCCAGCTGCAGCTGCATGGCATCGCCGACTGACGGCGGAGGACGCTCCGCGGGTTCATCCAGAGCCCCCGGCGGCTGCCCCGCCCGTTGCGCCCCGGCTGACACCGGCAGCACCGTGACTGAAATCGGCTCGGTCGTCAGCGTCCGGCCCCCCGCCTCCACAGGAATCGGCCCGATGGTCAACGCGCCTTCTTTCTTGGCGAGGAGCAGATAGCGATACGCGATCGATGTGGACATCTGGCCGTTGATGATGGAAATGGAGGTCGCCGGGCCGACGTATTCGGCGGCAAACCCGTCGGCTGTCACCGTCGGCGGGGTGGCCTGTTGCGTGCCCTCGACCGTAATGCTCAGCTCGATGGTGTCTCCGAGCACGACGCGCTGGCGATCGACCCTGGCGGAGACGCTGATATCTTGTTGCGCAACACACCAAGCACTAAATCCCAGACCCGAACTAATAACCAATAACCAAGCACCAATAACCAAACAATGACCAATGTCCCAATAACTGAATAACCAAATTGGAGTGTGATGAATTGGTTTGGTGATTGGTAATTCGGTCATTGGTGATTGTTTGGTCAATTGGAATTTGGTCATTGGTAATTTCGATTACCAGTCCTTCTCAACCGGTGTCTCATGCGCGTGCGCTTGGTTCGTCGACGGCGCTCGCTGCTCTTCTTGCCGGAGCGAATCTAAAATCCACAAGGCCTGCTGTTGTGACACGTTGTTCATGGGCTGGCCCTGCCCTGACGATGATTGCGCTTCCGGTGTCTGTGGCTGCGGTTGCGGCGTGTTGCCCTGCGGCGCTGGCCCCTGCGGCTCGCTGCCCGGCTGCTGCTCGGGTTGCTGGGAGGGCGCTCCACCCTGCGGCTGATCTGAGGCTGGCTCGTTGGCGGAGCCTTGCGGCGTCTGCTGTTGCCCTTGGGATGGCTGCGTTTCCAGTTGCTTGAGCCATCGATCCACCAGTTCATAATTATACCGCGCGTCCGTATCGCGAGGATTTCGGCGGATCGCGGTTCGGTACTGCTCGAGGGCTCCTCGATACCGATCG
This sequence comes from Candidatus Omnitrophota bacterium, assembly GCA_016209275.1. Taxonomy (NCBI): domain Bacteria; kingdom Pseudomonadati; phylum Candidatus Omnitrophota; species Candidatus Omnitrophota bacterium. The sequence goes on along the minus strand of JACQWM010000059.1, from coordinate 16,675 downwards.
ATGGCCTCATCCGGTTTCGTGGTCAGCGTGGCTTGTCCCTGGCGATATTGGGCATTGCCCAGATTGTAGGCGGCCTTCGCCTGAAGCTTCGGCGCAGCGGCTCCGAGCGCGCGACGCAAGGCCTCGGCGGCTTCGTCATATCGACCCTGCCGATAGAGCGCCGTCCCCTGATTATACTCGCGCTTGGCGTCGTCTCCTGCCCACGCCGGCATCGGCACCCCGAGCCACACACTCACGAGGACAGCGATCTGCGTTCTCATCGGCTTAGGCCCTGCCTCGACGACGATCAGCAATGAGCGCTTCCATGATGAGCAAGAGCCACGCCAGCGCCAACGGCCATTGGAAACGCGGCTCATACTGCTTTTGGCGCGCGCCCTCGACCTCGTGAGTTTTCATGTTCGCGATCCGCTCGCGGTAGATCACATCCAACCCGAAGGCGGTGGGGGTGGCGCGCACATAGCTGCCACCGGTGGCGAGTGCCACGCGCTGCAGCAGCTCTTCATTCAATCGCGATTTCACCGTCCGCCCTTCGCGATCTTTCATAAATCCCGCCCCTGGTTGCGCTGGTCCCGCGGGGATCAATTCTCCCTCCGGCGTGCCCATCCCGATGCAAAAGATCTTCACCCCGGTGTTGGCCGCGTCATTCGCGGCGGCGAGGGCGTCGCCTTCATGATCTTCGCCGTCCGTGATGATGATGAGGGCTCGCGATTCCTCCGTGCCGGCGTCAAACGCCTTCACGCTGGCGCGAATGGCCGAGGCCAAGGCGGTGCCGCCCTTCGGAATCGTGCCGGTGGAGAGATCCTCAAGCGTGAGGGCCACCGCCCCGTAATCATTGGTGAGCGGACACTGCACGAAACTACTTCCGGCAAACGCCACGAGACCGAGGCGATCCCCGCGCAGCAGCGGCAGCAGCTCCTGCACCGCCCATTTCGCGCGGCTTAACCGATTCGGGGTGATGTCTTCCGCCAACATGCTGTTGGAGACATCGATGGCGACCATGAGATCGACGCCGCGCCGGCGCACCGGCTCCCAATGAAACCCCCATTGGGGACCAATAAGAGCCAGCAGCAGACAGCAGATAGCACATAGCAGACAGCAGGCTTTCAGCCAGCGAGCGCGCCAATCAACCGTTCGCGCCAACTCGCGCGCCAGCGGCTCAGCGGCAAAATGCGCGAGGTGGCGCCGATGCCTGACCAGCGCTGCGGCCAGCAAGGCGCCGAGCAGCGGTGCAAGCCCCAACCACCACCACCGTTCGGGATGACTCCACAACATCTATGGCAATACCCGCAGCCAGGTATTCGCTAACACGAGCTCAACCAGCAACACCAGCAGAGCTGGGATGACGAACCATGGGTACCACTCCTGATACGTCAGATACCGGGGCTGCTCGATGACGGTGGTTTCCATCTGATCGATGTGCGCATACGTCTGCTTCAGCGAGTCTGTATCGGTGGCCCGAAAATACGTCCCGCCGGTCTCTTCGGCAATACGCGTGAGGCCCTCATCATCCACATCAATCTGCACCGGCTGGTAGACCGTCTGCCCGAAGGCGTTCTTCACGGGAAAGGGCGCCGCGCCTTTGGTGCCGGCTCCCACGGCGTACATCTTGACCTTGAGCGCCTTGGCGAGTTGGGCCGCGGCCTCCGGCGTGATGGCGCCGGCATTATTCACCCCGTCGGTCAGGAGCACCATGACGCGGCTGTTGGCCTTGGAGCTGCGCAGGCGGTTGAGGCTCGTGGCTATGCCGGAGCCGATCGCGGTGCCATCCTCCACCATGCCAATCTGTGCTTGCGTCAGGCACCTCAGCAGCCACCCATGGTCAAGCGTGAGCGGGCATTGGGTATACGGCCGCCCGGCGAAAATCACCAGCCCGATCCGATCATTCGGCCGATGGTCGACAAAATCCTTGACGACATCTTTCACGACCTCAAGGCGATTGGTGCGGCGTCCGCGCAGCGTAAAATCCTCCGCCAGCATGCTGGAGGAGACGTCGACGGCCAGCACGATGTCAATGCCTTCGGCCGAAACCTTGGTGGCCTCCAGCCCCAGCTGCGGGCGCGCCAGCGCGGCCGTGATGAGGGCGAGCGCCGTCAGACGAAGCCACGCGGGCACGCGCAACCAGCCCGCGCGGCTTCGGTGCATGACCAGTGTCAATCCGTTGACGCTGGGAAATCGCAGTGCCGGCCGCGCGCGCCGCAGGGCGAGCCACCACAGCCCGATGAGCCCCCCAAGGCTCGTGAACCACCACGGATCATGGAATGTCATACGTTGCGCAGCTCCGGTTGAGGTGTCGGGACGGTCTCGGCAGGCATCGTCTGCTGCACGAATCGCCGAGCCGAAGCCATCAGCGCGTGGCCTTCTTGAACCGACGGCCGGTATCGCGCGAATTTCACCAAGTCGCAGGCGGTGAGAAAGTCGCGCAGCAGCTGCTGCTGATCCGGCGCGAGCGCTTGGGCCGTCGTCGCGGCATGCAGGAACTCTTCCGTCGTCATCTCCGGCGCGCGCAGGCCGTGGCACCGCTCGATATAAACGCGCGCGATCGCCGAGAGCCGCACCACATACTCCTCCTCGCGATGCTGCGGTAATAAGCCTTCCGCCTCCAACCGGGCGAAGTCCTCAAACGCCTCCTCATGCGGCGGACGCGGAGGCGGAGACGTCGGTGCGATCACTCGACGCTGCCGAACCCACCACACCCCCAAGCCTGCCCCGATCAGCAGCAACAGCGCGCCTCCGATGAGGATGGCGCGCCATGGCACAAGGAAGACCGGCGGTTTGGCATCGCGGATGTCCAAGGTCTTCCAATCGGACGCCGGCAAGCCGCTGTTGACCGTCACGGCGGTGGCTTCGCCGGAGACCGCCCGCTCCTGCCCATCGCTGCCGATGATCCCAATGGCCGGCGGCGGAATCGCATGCGACCCCACGTCATAGCTGCGCAGGCGATACCAGCGCGTTTCCCGCATTCTGCCGCCGGAGATCGGCTGAGTCGCGGCCCCGCGGTCCTCGACATCCATCTCGCCGATAACCGCCCCGATCGCCGGCCAGCTCACGCGGCTCCCCGCGGGATACTCGGCGGTGATGGCGTATCGGACCGGCTCGCCGATCTCCACCTCGGCCTTATCTACGGCTGTCTGCACCGTCACCTCGGGGTCCGCCGCCCATGCTGCTGTTATCCCAACATAGGCGAGTAGTATGGCCATCCAGGGAACCTGAAACCTGAAACCTGAAACGTGAAACCCTCTCATCGGCGCGCCGCTCGTCGGGCAAAGAGCCTCAGGAACGGCTCTAAATAGGGCTGATCGGTATAGACCGTGACTAGATCCACCCCGGCCGCTCGCATCATGCCCGCGACTCGGGCCTGATGATCAACGCTCGCTTGGGCATAATCGTCTCGGATGTCGGAGCGGCTGGCATCGAGGGTGATCGGCTCGCCGGTTTCCGCATCATCGAACCGGACCCAGCCGAGCGGCGGCAGGCGCGTTTCGCGCGGATCGATCAGATGGACCGCGATGAGATCATGCCGCCGGCCGGCGATGCTCAAGGGGGTGTGCAGGTCATCGCAGAAAAAATCTGAGAGCAAAAAGGCGACGGTCTTGCGGTGGGTGATCCGGCCAAGATACTGCAAGGCGTCGGCGATGTCCGTTCCGTCGCCCGAGGGGCTAAACGAGAGCACCTCGCGAATCAGCCGCAAGACGTGCCGCCGGCCTTTCTTCGGCGGGATGAATCGCTCCACGCGGTCGGTAAATAGGAGAAGCCCGACCTTGTCCAGATTTTTGATGGCGGAAAACGCGAGCAGCGAGCACAGCTCCGTGGCCGCGCGCTGCTTGAGCGCGCGCGATGAGCCGAAGGCCATCGAGCGGCTCAGGTCCACGAGAAACATGACCGACAGCTCGCGCTCTTCGACAAACCGCTTGATGAACGGCCGCCCGGTGCGCGCGGTCACATTCCAGTCGATGGCGCGGATATCGTCCCCAGGCTGGTATTCTCGGACTTCCTCGAACTCGATGCCGTGGCCCTTGAACACGCTCGAATACCGGCCGGCCATCGTATCATTGACGAGGCGGTTGGTGAGAATTTCAATCCGCCGCACTTGCTTGAGGATCTCGGGAGGAATCATCCCTTAGGGGACGGGAACGCGCTCAAACAATTGTTTCAGAATCGACTCGGACGTCATGCCTTCCGCTTCGGCTTCATAGGTGGGAATCACACGATGCCGCAGCACATCCAGGCCGATGGACTTGATGTCCTGGGGGACGACGTAGTTGCGTCCTTGAAGGAACGCGCAGGCTTTCGCGGCCAGGGCCAGATAAATCGTCGCCCGGGGCGACGCGCCGTAGTGGATCATTTGGACCAGATCCGGCGCGTAGGTCTTCGGATTCCGCGTGGCCATCACGATGTCGAGCACGTACTCTTTGATTTTGTCATCGAGGTACACCGCGCTGACCGCCGCGCGGGCTTGCAGCAATTGCTCAACACTCATCACGGCATCGACGGCGATCGAGGGGTTCGCGCTCGCCATCTGCTCCATGATGCGTTTTTCCTCCGGCCGGTTGGGATAGCTGATCACGGTCTTGAGCATGAAGCGGTCCACCTGCGCTTCGGGCAGCGGATACGTGCCCTCCTGCTCGATCGGATTCTGGGTGGCCAGCACCATAAATGGCTCCTCCAGCCGAAACGTCTGCTCCCCGATGGTCACCTGCCGCTCTTGCATCGCTTCCAGCAGCGCGCTTTGCACCTTGGCGGGCGCTCGATTGATTTCATCGGCCAGGATGATATTCGCAAAGACCGGGCCTTTCTTGACGGTAAACCCTCCGTCGCGCGGATTGAAAATCAGCGTGCCGATCAGATCAGCCGGCAGCAAATCCGGCGTGAACTGGATGCGCTGGAATTTCACCGAGAGCGTCTGGGCCAGTGTTTTCACGGAGAGCGTCTTGGCCAGCCCCGGGACCCCCTCCAGCAGCACATGGCCGTTGGCTAGCAGCCCCACCAGCAGCCGCTCAATGAGGGTCCGCTGCCCGATGATCACTTTGTTGATTTCGTGCGCCAGCCGCTGCAGCTGGGCCGTCACCTCTTTGCTCTGCTCAGACGGTGCCGCCACTCCCACCGGCATGTGTGTTCCCTCCTTGTTCTTCTGATGGCGTCTTGGCCGCGACAGGACGGTTGGCGCCGTTCATCGTCAGGATCCCTGCGGGGGCGATGAACGTCCAGACGTCGGCGAATCGGCCCCAGTTCATGAGGATGCGGAAGAGCCGCTTGGGATCCTCCTGAGGGCACTGGATCGCCAACTCTTCTAGAATGACATCTTTGGGAATCGTGTGGTCTTCGCTATGCTCCAGCATATCGCGCAGCCGCTTGATGATCGGCAGGGCGAGCAGCTGCTTGCGGACGATCTGCTTGCGCCCCTTTCGCGGGCTCGCCAAGAGGTGGCGGCCAAGCTCGGTCAGCACCAATCGGTCTTGCGGCGTTTCGAGGAACCCCAGCAGCTCCGCCGCCTTCGCCGCCAACAGGATGCGCGTAAACGTCAGGCCGAGCTCCGTGGTCAATCGGAAAAACTCCACGTCGTCTCCGCGGCGCTTGATCGCCTCCAAGAGCCCGACGATTTCTCGGATTTCCACCAGCGGGATCGCCGTCATCGCGCGCAGTTCCGTGACGGCCGTCGTGGTGGGAGCCGCCGCCGGCTGCGGAAGGGTGACAGCCACGCTCTCAGGCATGTACAATCCCGTGATGATGTCGTGAAGGCGCTCCACCAATGCGGCGTACGCGGCTGACCGGGTATCCCGCGGATAGGGCAGCGCGTTCTCGAGCGTGGTTTGAATGCGCCCGGGATTCGCGGACATCACCAAAATGCGATTGGCCATCAACGCCACTTCGTGGATGTCATGGCTCACGAGCAGGATCGACTCCGGATAGCGCTCGCGATCGCGCCAGAGGTTTAAGACCTCATTCCGCAGCGTCTCCGAGGTCAAGGCGTCGGTTTGGCTGAAGGGCTCATCCATGCACAGCAGCTCCGGGCTCACCGCCAGGGCCCGCGCAATCCCGACGCGCTGTTTCATGCCGCCGGAGATTTCCCTCGGGTACGCCTCCTCGAACCCCTCCAGGCCGATGAGGGCGATGACCTCGGCGATGCGTTGCCGGCGCTGCGGGGTTTGGATCCCCCGCGCGATGAGCGCTTGCTCGATATTCTGCGTGACGGTCAGCCACGGATAGAGGGCGAATTGCTGGAAAATCAGGGCGATGTTGGGATGCGGCCCGCGCATCGGTTGATGGCGATACAGCGCCTCGCCCTTGGTGGGGCGAATCAGCCCCGCCGCAATCCGAATGAGCGTGGACTTGCCGCACCCGGAGGGGCCCAGGAGGGCCACGAGCTCCCCGCTGCGCAACGTCAGATGAATGTCGCTCAGCGCCGTCACCGTCTTCCCCGAAGGCAGTTGGTAGCTGTGCTCCACGCCGTCGAGCTGCAGCAGATCCTCAGGCGGCATAGCGCACCTGCGCAAAGCGCTGCAGCGGCCGCCAGCAGAGCCGATTCATCACCACCACAATGACCACCATGGTCACGACACCCGCGGCCAAGACGACAGGCTGCCCGGCTCCGGCGGAGATGGAAATCATCGACCCAAGGCCGTGGGCGACGTGGAGCCGCCGCTCAGCAGAGACATATTCCGCCACAATGCTCGCATTCCACGCTCCGCCGGCCGCGGTGACCCAGCCGGTGATCAGGTAGGGAAACACGGCCGGCCACCACACGATCCACCAGCGCTGCTTCGGCGTGAAGTGGTACGCGGCGGCCGCCTCGCGCAGATCTTCAGGCACGGTGGAGGCCCCGGCAATGATATTGAACAGCAGATACCATTGCGTGCCGAGCAGCATCAAGATCACGGCGGTCAGTTCCATTTCCCACCCGGCGCGATGCAGCAGGATCACCACCAAGGGGTACAGCATGGGCGCTGGGAATGAGGCGGCCATCTGCACGAGGGGTTGAAGCCGCTTGCGCCGGCGGTCGGATTGGCCGATCCAAATCCCGACCGGCACCGTCCAGAGGCTCCCCAACGCTACGGCCCCCATCACGCGCAGCCAGGTGAGCAGCGCCCCGCTAAAAATTTCCTGCCAGGCCGCCAACGGCAGGGCCAACAACAGCTGGGCGAACCGGATCCCGCCGACCACCACCACGCTTGCGCACGCTAATCCGAAGAGGACGCTCGCCACGCGCACCGCGCTCGGCAGCCTGAAGGGGCGCGGTGCCGCCATCGGCGATGGAGCCGGCAACGGTGCCGGCGGCGTCGGCGTCGACAGCTGCTCGCTGATAGGGTGGGTGACGCGCGCGCGCAGCTGCCGCAACAACCAGGAGCGGCGCATCCAGCGCAAGAGCCGTGAGTCTTCATGGGCGGCACTCGCGGTGTCTTCCAGCCGAAACTTCTGCGCCCACACCAAGACCGGGCGCCAGATCAGGAAGTCCACGCACGCAATGATTCCCATCATGGCGCAACTGCCGGCAATGATCGCAGGAACATTGTGCTCGGCGATGGCCACGCTCATGTAGGAGCCTAGGCCGGGGAGCCGAAAGCTGTGCTCGCCCAAGGTGAAGGCTTCGCAGATCATCAGGAAGAACCATCCGCCGGCCATGGACATCATGCTGTTCCAGGACAACCCGACGATGGACGCCGGAAGCTCCAGCCGGCAAAACCGCTGCCACCAGTTGAAGTGATAGACCGCGGCGGCTTCCCGCAGGTCTGACGGAATATTTTTCAGCGAATAATAAAAACTGAAGGTCATATTCCACACCTGCCCTGAAAAAATCATCAAAATCGACACCAGCTCCAACCCCATATTCGTGTCGGGAAATACCGCCATGAACGCGACGACGGCTCCCGGCAAAAATCCCAAGACCGGGATGGATTGCAGGATATCGAGGATGGGAATCATGATGCGCTCCGCCCGAGGCGCATGCGCTGCCGTATAGCCATAGATGAGCGTAAAGAGCAGCGACAGCCCGTAGGCCGCGATCCCGCGGAGAAACGACAGCGCCGCATACCCCGGCAGGGCCCAGGGGCTCAGATTGATGACGACGGCCGACTGCAGCGGGGCCTGCCATTCTCGCGCCATGAGGACCAAGCCGAAGATGACCGCGCAGAGGACGAGGGCCACCGCGCCGTCAATCAGCACCGAGGGCGTTTGCGTGATGGTTGGCCGCGTGATCATCCCGACGATTATAACACTGTGCGCGTCACTGATCAGCGATGGAATGCGGCGGTGCTGTGGAGAGCGCCTCCGTCTCGGAGGGCCGCCCGGCGTGCTGCAGAAATCGCCGATAGCGCTCCAGCGTCGCCAGCGTCTCAGGATGGGTCGGGCCCAGCCGTTTCTCGCAAATCTCCACGGCTTGCCGAAACAGGTTCCTCGCTTCGGAGGCGTTGCCAATCTGGAGCATTGCCACCGCCCGCTCTTCGAATGATGTGGCCATTGCGCCCAATGGGGTGCTTTCGCCTGAGCCCCTCGCCAACGGCAGGCTCCCTCGCGGCGCGCCCAGCGCTGCCGGGTTCGCGGAGGCGCCGGAGGAGGCTGGAGCGTCAATGGTTGGCGCCGGTTCGGCCGCTGCTGGAGCCGAGATGGCCGGCGCATCCAGCCGCTGCAGCAAGAGCGGGGGATGCGAGATGAGCGGTGTCGCCTGCTCCTGTGCCGCCGCGAGTGTTGCGATGCGGCGCCGCATCCATCCGACCTCTTCCTCATCGGCAGGATGGGCGGCGGCCGCGATGGCGAGGGCGCGATCGTAGGTGTCGATCGCGCGCTGCCACGCCTGCTGCCCCACATAGCACTCCGCCAGGACCGCCAGCGTTTTCGCCGTCTGGGGATGGCGCGCGCCGAGGGCTCCCGCGCGGATCATGAGGGCCCGCTCGCACAGCGCCTCGGCCTGCTTCGGCGATCCGGCGAGCAGGTGGTAGCGCGCCAAGAGCAGCAGGACATCGCTGACCTGAGGATGCGTTGGGCCGAGCCGATATTCGAGGATGGCGAGGGCGCGCTGGTAGTAGTGGAGCGTGCGGGAGAGCTGCCTCCGGCCAAGGTGCGCGTTGCCGAGCAGCACGAGCGTTTGCGCGGTTTTCAGATCGGTCGTGCCGAAGGTCGCATCCGCCATCCGCAGGGCGGCTTCAGCGACGGAGGCCGCCTCGAGGTACGCGTGCTGCTGATACAGCGTTTCACCGGCCGCGTAGAGTTCATCCCAGGAAATCTCTCGCGCCGACGCCGCCGCGTTGCCGAGAACCGCCAGTGCGAGCCCCACCACCCACCGCATTGGGGGATTACGGCCCTAATTTGACCTTCTCGATCTTGCCTTCCCACGCCCGCGCCTGCTCCAATTTCTGCTCGCGGCGGAGCAGCGTGGTATACGCATCAATGAGCCCCACCGTCGTCGGATGACGCAGCCCGAGGCGCTGTTCCGCAATCGTCGCCGCCCGCTGGTAGAGCGGCTCGGCCTGCGCATCGCGGCGCTGGGCTTCATACACCTTGGCTAAGGCGGTCAAGCTGGTGATGAGATCCGCATGGTCGGGCCCGAGGGTTTTCTCGCGGATGGCGAGCACCCGGCTGTACAGCGCTTCGGCGGTGGGCCATTGCCCCTGGCGCTTGTGCAATTCGGCCAGGTCGCTTAGGTAGGGCACCAACTCGATGGCCTGGCGTCCGACCATCCGCTCCTTGATTTCCAGCGCTCGCTGGTACCATGATTTCGCTTCGTTCACGTCGCCGGCCCGATAGTGCAGCAGTGCCAGCTCCTTGATCGCTTCCTCCACCAGAGGGTGGGCGGGCCCAAACGCTCGCTCGCGGATCGTCAGCGCGCGCCGCAGCAAGGGCTCCGCGTCGCTGTAGCGCGCCTGCTGCTTCGCGACGAGGGCGAGGCCGATCAATCCGTACGCCACATCCGGATGGCCCGGCCCTTCGGTTTTTTCCCAAATGTCGAGCGCGCGCCGAAAGTGCGTCTCCGCTTCATTGAAGTAGTCGCTGTCATAAAACGCCTTGCCGACGTTGTACAGCGACATCGCCAGGCTGGGATGGTCTTTGCCCAAGATCTTTTGCTTCATCTGCACGGCGCGCTGGCGCAGCGGCTCCGCCATGTCGTCTTCTCCCTGCTGCGTGTACACCGCGGCGAGCGCATCCAGCGATTCCGCAAGATCCGGATGCTCCGCGCCGAGAATTTTTTCCCGCATCGCCACCGCCCGCTGCAAAAAATCCTCCGCCTTGTTCAGGTCATGCTGGGCGGCATAGAAGGTGCCGAGTTGATGGAGGGAGGCGGCCGTGTTGGCGGCTTCGGCGCCAAACGTGGCTTCGGCGATATGCCAGGCGTCTTCCGCCGCCTTGATGGCGTCAGTCAGATGGCCGCGTTGATAGGCCGTTTTCGCCTGCTCAACGGCGTCGCTCCACAGCGACTTTTGATCAGCCGACTCGCTCGGCGCGGCGGCACTCAGCCCCACGGCCACCATGAGGAGAAGTCCTGCGCGTCGTGTCATGACTCCGCGCCGTGTTGCCGCGCCGCGTACCGCGCCGCCCCGAGCAGCGCCACTCGGTCTTCGAGGATCACGCGCACAGGGATCTGCCGCATGAGGGGCGCAAGCCGCCCCTTATCGCAAAACGCCTTCATGAACGCGCCGCCGCGCAACAGCGGCAGAATCGTGGGGGCGATGCCGCCGCCAAGATACACGCCGCCCGTCGCCAGCACTTTCAGCGCGAGATTGCCGGCCTCGGCCCCGTAGATCGACACAAACAGCTCCAGCGCGCGATGACAGAGCGCGCTGCGGCCTGCGAGGGCCGCTTCTGAAATGATCGCGCTGCGATCGCCAAAGGCGAATCGCTCCCGCAGCCACGCGGGCTCCGTCCCTCGGCGCCGCGCGTTCAAAAATTCATAGATCGCCACCTTCCCCGGGCCGGAGACGATCCGCTCGTAACTGACATGGCCGCGATGGCGCCTGGTGAGCGCCTTCAGCAGCTCGATTTCGATCGGCGTGCGCGGGGCAAAATCCGCATGGCCGCCTTCCGAGGGGATGGCGCGATAGCCTCGCCCATCCCACACGAGCGCGGCTTCTCCGAGTCCGGTGCCGGCGGCAATGACCGCCATCGTTCCGCGCGGCTGCGGCCGGCCCGCGTTGAGCGCCGCCACGCTCCTTGAGGGCAACGCCTCAAGACTATAGGCGGTCGCCACCAGATCATTCATCAGCCAGAGGGCGTTGAGCTTAAGCTGCCGACGCAGCGCGCGTTCATCAATATCCCAGGGGAGATTCGTGCCCGAGCAGCGGCCATTGGTCACCGGACCGGCGACGCCGAAGCAAGCCGCGGACGGCCGGCTGCGCTGCCGGGCCAAAAAGTCGCCCACGAGCGCGGCCAGGCTGGCATGCTGGCGCGTGACATACCGCTGTGCGTGACCCAGATGCCACCGCCGCCCTCGCCGCGCCATCAGCGCGAGATGGGTCTTGGTTCCCCCGACGTCCCCCACGACGATCACCATGCCACGAGTATAACAAATTCGCCGGCACTTGACAGCGACCGCAGGTGATGCGCTACAATGCTGCGGGGGATTTGATGAGACACCATCGCGTCGTGGCGAGCCTGCTGCTGGTTGTGTTGGGTGCGGGCCTGTGGCGCGCCTCTCTTGCCGCGGCCGCCACCCAAACGATCCAGGGGGAAGTCGTGGATCCCGCCTCGTATCTGCGAGACGGACAGCGCGGTGTGACGATCGCGGATCAAACCGCCGAGGCCGCCGACAACGGCCAAACCCTGGCCATCTTGGAGACCGGCTCGAACGCGCTGTATCTTTCGCTGGCGGAGCGGCCCGGAGAAGATCCGAATGAATTGCTCTATGAGTACGTCAATCAACTCGTGCAGGTCACCGGGACCGTGTACGAACGCGATGGCGTCAAGGGCATCGTCGTGACCTCCATCGAGCTCGCGCAACAACCTGCCGCGGCGGATCCCTCCCCCCTCGTCCCGCCTGATCTTCTCAAAGACTAATCGTGTTACGCGCGCCACTCCAGCTGCTCGAGGGTCGCTAACCCTCGCCGCATCGGCACCACACTCGCCAGCAGGCTCAGCCCCGCGAACCCGGCACTCGCCAGTACTAGCGTGCCCAGGTGATGGTTGGACCATCCGTTCCACGCCAGCAGCAAGGCGGCGACCACGCCGCTGACATAGCCGAGCATGAGGACGAGGACGAGCGCTCCAGTCGAGGAGGAGATCAAGCGCGCGGCATCCTGCGCTCCGGGATCAATCCACCACGCCCCCAAGCCCACACTCAGGCAGACGAGGGTGAGCGCTGCGGATCCGCCGACCGCCGCCATCCACCATCGAATCGGCATCGCGATCTCTAAGCGGCTCATCGACAGGGCGAGCAACCCCTCGATAATCACCGCGCCGAGCACGCCGTACAACCAGAGTTTGGCCAATAGCAGCCGCCGCATGCCGTTGGGCGCAATGCGCAGCAGCCAGAGACTGCGGCCCTCAAGGCTCATTTGGGGAAAGAGAAAGCGCACGGTCAGCGACCCCAGGACGAGCAAGGTGCACGCGAGATTCAGCGCCGCCACGCCAATCCGCCATGTTGGCTCAACACTCATGTAGGCTAACCGATGGATGTTCGCAAAATAGACGCCGAGCAGGCCAAAAAACACCACGGCTTGGCTCCATTGCAAGGGGTCGCGCAGGACGAGCAGCGCATCCTTGGCGATGGCGGCAGACCATGCATGCCGCATCCACCACCGCATCGCGATCCCGGCGCGCGGGGCTGCCCCGCGAGGATTCGCCCTGGCGGCCATCTCGGGTGCTGCGGCGTAGCGGCGCAGCAGCGGCATGAGGACCACGGCCGCCGCATGATCCAGGAGCCGCCAACACGCGACGGCGGTCGTCCACAGCAACACGGCATAGATCAGCGCACCCGTCCATCGGCCGTTGACGGCCGCATCCAACCCGCGCGCGGCCCAAGCGCTCGGCAGCCATGGGGCGGTCGCCATCTTCATGCGAGGCAGCAGCCCTTGGAGCGCGAGAAACCAGGCATCCTCGCGCTGTGCGGGCACGTGCCGCTCTCCCAAGAGCCAAAACAGCGCGCCGCACGCCAACACGAGTGCCGCGGGGACGGCCTCTCGTCGAATCGCGATCCATCCACACCAGCGCAGCCAGCCGAAAAACAGCAGGGTCGCCACCGCCGTCGCAATCGCCAATAAGGGGATGACCAAGGCGCTCAGCGTCCAGAGGGCCATCCACCAGGGTTGACGCAACACGACCAGATCCGCGGCCAACAGCGGGATGACCAGCATCACCACGGCCCACGCGCTATAGAGGCTGCTTTCCAACCATTTGGCCCGCGAGAGGCTGCGCGCGGACACCGGCAGCGTCATCCACCACTGCGTCTCCGGCGAACGCACCACGGTGGCATACACCCCGGTGCATTGGCTCACGATGAGCAGCAGGAAAATGACGAAGAGAAAGAGGAACCACAGCCGGCTGAGGAGAAAGGGCCCGAGCCCGGCGGTGTCATAGATGAAGCGGATGCCCCGATGCGCGATGAGGAAGAGGCCCGCAACGAGGATCGTCCAGACCGTCGCGATGACGCCAAGCTTCAGCGGCGCATGAAGCAGATCCCGCGCCGCCCGCCGCCACGTCCGAAGACGAACCCACCAAAATAATGCGGCGCCTGATGGCATGTGGCTCCCCGAATGTGCCAGTATTCGACCTTCCTACCGCGAAGAGACCGTCAGTTTCTGCTTCTGTTTTCCGCTGTTGAACTCGACCAGCTTCTCCCAGTTAATATCGCCGTCTGGGGTCGAAAAGTTGTTGAGGAATTCCCGCTCGAATCGATTGACCGCTTTCTTCCATTCGACTTGATATCGTACTCGGTGCTCCTGCGGATAATGTTTCATCAAGCGGATCAGCTTGAGATAGAAGTCGGTATCGCCTGTTAATTCTTCCCAAAACGCCTGGCCGGAACGCTGGCGGTAGTTTTTTGATCCCTTGGGGTCTGTGTTGCGCTTGCCATAGCCATAACCAAGGACTGGCTCAAATGCCTTGTGCAGCTTTCGAAGCCGGTTCTGCAGGCTCTGAAAGTTCTGCCGCTGCCTGCTCCACTGATCGGCATTCCCCCAGTGCGGGCCGGACTTCACCGCATACGCTGTCACTGTGGTGTCGGACTCTTTGATGATGTCAATGCCTTCGCCGCCGCCTACGGCTCCTCCGCTGACGGCTTTTGCAATTGGTTCGAAGAACGCATCGCCGAAGATCGTCTCATCTGAGGAAGAAATGTATGCTTGCAGCAACTCCGCGACGATTTCTGACGCTTGCTGAATGCCCTTCGCCTTGAACAGGTAGGGATTCTTCTTGGTCAGGGCTTCGGTGAGGTTCAGGCCAGTGAGTTTGGCAGTGCGGCGGGAATAAAATTCGTCAAGGTGCTTCTTGATAAGCTCTTCGAGCTTGCGCGCGCCGACTGTGGCCATGCTCAGTGAGCCAGCTTTCCATCACCATTCTTTGCCGGGCGCGCCATCTCGTCCTCAACCCTCTTCCTAGCAATCCTGCAAAACTCCTGGTTAATGTCTATCCCAACAAAATCCCGCTTGTTCTTCACACAGGCCACGGCAGTTGTCCCTGAACCCATGAATGGATCCAAGACCACATCACCCGGCTTTGTCAGCAACTTGATAAACCACTCCGGCAGAGCAACCGGAAATGTGGCGCTGTGACCCTTATTCGCGCATTCGGTCGCCATGTGAAGCACGTTGGTTGGGTACGCTTTCTCTCGCCCCACCCAATTCGCAATGCGTTTCCCGAAGCCACTCAATACTCTCGAATCGTCCCGACGCTTGTCCGTCTCACTCAGGTTACGCAGGCGGCTTATTCTCCAATCCCCCATCGGCACCATCACCGCCTCCTGGAACATCTTGAAGTCCCTTTGAGGCGCAAAATGCAAGCAGCGCTCCCAAGCATCCCGGAAGCGATTCGGCCAATAGCCCGGATAGCAGTTTCTCTTATGCCAGATATATTCTTCAATCCACTTCCAGCCCTGACCGCGCATCTTCTGAATCAACTCAATCACATACGTATGGCGCTCTCCATCGACAACGCGTTCTTTGATATTCAAAATAAACGATCCTTTCGGCTTTAGCACCCGTTCCAACTGTTCAGTAATTGGAAGGAACCACGCAACATATCTCTCCGGAGGGATGCCTTCATAGGTCTTACGCCGATTATCGGCGTATGGCGGAGAGGTCACGATAAGGTCCACGGATGAAGATGGGAGCTTCTTCAGGACCTCAAGGCAGTTTCCGTCGATAATGTGATTACGGTAGGAGTCGTCCAATGCCTTTGAGCGGCTTTCATCAGGAAGCTGGGCCGTCCGAGACGATGCAAATAAATCGCCATTGGTGTGATACTCACCCAAGGAATCTCGAAGAAGCGAGACCGATTCCTCAGGATGATTGGACAGGATCTCTACGATATCTTTCGGGAACTTGCCGGCAGCAATGCGGAATTCTTCCTCGCGCACTCGAAAGAATTTCGCAGCGGTTTTGATGAGTTCATCGGAGGGGTTGACGGAGTTGTTTTCGACTCTGCTGAGGTAGGATCGATCGTAATGCAGTTTCTTTGAGAGATCACGGAGACTGACTTTCTTTGATTTCCTCAGAAGCCGCAGTTTACTTCCAAAGCTCATCTTCCCTCCCATCCCGTGTTTACACGAATTCTATCAGGTTGACAGAAGTTGTCAACCATATTGAAATTGCTGTAGAAAATAGGGTCGGGGTCATGACGAAGACTCCGTAAGGCGGAAAAACACATCCTCAAGGTGGGCGCCGCCGTGCTGGCGCTGCAGCTCCTCAAAGCTGCCGAGGGCGACGATCCGGCCCTCGCGAAGCACGGCAATGCGGTGGGCGAGGTCCTCCACGATGGAGAGCTGATGGGTGGAGAGCAGCACCGCCATGCCGCCGGCGGCGCGATCGATCAGCAGCTGCTTCATCAGCCGCATCGTGCGAGGATCGAGGCCGAAGAACGGCTCATCCAAGACCAGGGCGCGGGGATCGTGCAGCAGGCTGGCGATCAGGACGAGCCGGCTTTTCATGCCGTACGACAGCTGCCCGACCCGGCGATGGACCTGCTCGGCGAGGCCGAAGGTCGCAAGCAACCGATTGGCGCGCTCGCGCATCACCGGCGGATCCAACTGATACATGCCGCCGATAAAGCCGAGCGTTTCGGCCACCGTCAACTGATCATACAGGAAGGGCTGATCCGGCAAAAACGCCAGCAGCCGCTTAGCCTCTTGGTGTTGGCGCAGCACATGATGGCCGCCGAGCCACGCATCGCCGCGCGTCGGCGTGAGCAGCCCTGCGAGCAGTTTCAGCGCCGTGGTCTTGCCGGCTCCATTCGGGCCGACGAGTGCCACGATTTCTCCGGGGGCCACCGTCAGCGTCATCTCGGTCAGCGCTTCAAGGTTTCCGTACCGCTTCGTCAGCCCAACGGCCTGGATCATCCCACCCCCTCTGTTGGCGCTGTGCGTAGCACAGCGCGGCCAACCTCGGGTTGGCAGCGATGCGTCAACGACGCATCGCAAACACGAGGGGGTGATAGCATGAAAACGCTGGGTCGCTTGAACGCTGTCATACTGGCACCAACCGACAGGAGGTGCCGCGATGACATCCATCGCAGTGAACACGGTGATCGGGATGGACATTGG